>CAZBKX010000581.1:0-10729 GCA_964492535.1 uncultured Rhodoferax sp.
CGCCATCTTCCCCCTTATTCGCCCAACCTTAATTTGATTGAGCGGGCTTGGAAGGTAATGAACGAGCAGGTGCGTGACAACGTCTATTTCCCAGATGAAAAGGTCTTTGCATCGACCATCAAGGACTTTTTCATCCATCGATGGAGCAAACTTTCCAAGTCACTCACCACCCGGTTCGCAGACAACTTTCAGGTCATTCAAAAACCTGCATTTTGATTCGCGATTGCTATATGAGAGGGTAATGTTGACACATTGAGTCAGTTGGCTCGATACTGCACCTGTGCCTGTCCACTACTAAAGAAGTCCCTTGCAACATCTCGCGCTCCACACCGAAACCTCAGATGCGATTGACCTTCAAATTGAGGCGTCCATTGCGGCTCAGTTGATGCACGCCTGGGCAACTTTGAGTTCTGAACACCGACTGTTTACGGCTCATCGAGGCGTAGATAGTTCGCCATCCTTTGCGGAGTTCAGTTTTGCGATGCCAATGCAGTCGGAACATGACGGCTCCACATTTGTTGTTGTGATTTTGATTGATCGCGAGGATGCCCTTAAGGTGGCGTCGGCGATGTTTGGTGTTTCGGCCGACGCCCTGTCTGAAGATGATCTGAGCGATGCGAGTTCGGAGGTGTGCAATATATTTGCCTCTTGCATATCTACGGAAGACCTCGGGGTCGCTGTCATCGGGCTGGGATTGCCGCGCCGACTGAGTGAGGCAAACTATCATTGCGTATTTGACGCGGGCGGGCAACGCGACGTGTTTGAAAGTATCGGGGTGCACGAGATGCTGCGTGTCTTGCGCTTTACCCCCCTCTGACTCCTGATCAAGGCCCGCATGAATTGGTACAACATTTATTTAGGTTTCATATTTCTATGTAACTTGTGTTTTTTGGTGGGCGCCGGATTCTTGTTGTATCGGATCGTCGACTCTGTGGACGACATGCGCTTGCAACTCCTCAAGGCAGCTCGCGAAAATACCCAGGCCAGTCGTCAGCTTCTCGCTGCCACCCAAAACAGCATTCGCGGAATGGAGCGGGCCAGCGAGTCTCAGATTGCCAGAGAAGCCTCCAACGATCGAGCGATCACCGAGCTATCTGATCAAGTCAAAGCGCTTGTCTCCAGCCTCAAGCGTCTGTCCACATTCAAAGCCCCTGCGATCTCGGGCCCTGCCGCCTCCGGCTGGGAGGCCTCCGGTGCCGGTGGCGAGGCGCCAACAGACGGCTCTTCACCGGCCAATTCACCGGATGCCCAAAAGGACAAGCTTCGTGCCGAACTCAACGACGCTCTGGCCCGAAACCGTCAACTGCAGGACGAGATTAGCAAGACGGTTTATCAGCTCCGGGATGTGTCTCAAGCCAATCAGTCGCTGGTTCAGGAAATCCGCGACATGGAAGAAGTGAAGGGCATGAAGAAAGCGTATGTAGATCAGCTTCTGGAGCGTGCAGCCCAACTGGAGTCGCAACTTCAGCAGGCCAGAGACCGAGCCAAAGTCGCTGAGCGCCTGGCCGAGAGCAATGCGTTCAAACTGGAAAACCTGCGTGAAGAAGCTGAGAACTACACGATGTCCGGTAAGTCGGATCAGTCTGGCTTGATCAAGAGCCAGCAAGATCAGATTGATTTGTTGGCTGTCCAAGAAAAGGCTTTGTTGGAGCGTATTAACACTATGGAACAAATGTTCAAGCGCAATCAGGTGGAGAAAGATTTTATCGAAGAGCGATTTTTGAAGCTTGATGCTGACGAGGTCGCCAACGCTTCAGCAGGCGGCGCATTGGAGTCGCAGCCCTCAGGTGCAACTACCTGATTCAGGCGGCGGCTGTTGCCATGACAAAGAACCCCATACGCCCCTCGCCATAGCCTGGTATGGAGAGGCGAAAGTCCGACCTGAGTCCGGTTTGACCCAGCACCTCAACCAGTTTTGAAAAATTATTCTTCACGATGCTGGCTTTTCCCAGGGACACGGACGCGGAGTCTATGGTGGCTGTCTCAGTGAGACATGGTCCCATCAATCGCAAAAATTCGATGGACTTTTGCATCATGATGTCATCAGGCTGACCCGACTCCATCGCCGCACGCACTTCGTGCGGTCCTTTGCGAGCACCGCCTCCACCGATCATGCAAATGGCATTGGCATCCATCACGCCAATCGCATAGACGCCCTTGTGACCAGTACCCACATACAGTCCGAGAAGATTGTTGGGGGTGAGTTTTGCCGATGTCATCGGGTCGTTTGCAATCAGCCGAAATGGAATGTTCCCCAAGTGGTCCTGCAGTCCCTGTTGCATCGAAGCTTCCAGAATCGGGGTCAACGCCGCCTTGGTGGCTGCCTCGGGTGGGGGTAGCACGATCGTAACGTCAGCCAGCTCGCGATCCTCCGGCGGCTCAGCCAATAAGGGAGTCACCAGATCCTGGATGGATGACATCACCGCAGCCGCCAATTCAGCGTCGTTAAAGGGCTTGTGGAGGATAAACATGGCGCCATTCATGATTGCCTGATCCAGCAGTGCCGGGGTCTTTTCTGTCGTGACGAAACCTACCCGGATGCCCTTGTGCCCCATTTGTCGCAGTGCCTGCACCATTTCCAGTCCGGAAACCTTGGGCATATGCCAGTCAGTGATGATCAGGTCGGGAACAAAAGTCTCGATCATGTCCAAGGCTTGTTCGCCATCAAGTGCGGTCTTGATTTCCAGTGGCTCGTAGCCGCAGTGGGTGATGGCACGACGAATGATGGCCTGGAGGGCACGGCTGTCGTCCACCAGAAGGAACTTGAGTGGTTTCAGGAGTTTGATCGGCGTGGCAGTCATTGAGATAAATATATTTTCGATCTTGGGTGACGGTACAGCGTTTCAAAATTGCTTTTGTCTAGCTAATGATTTTCTGGGCGCACTTTGATCCATGCAGGAGGTCGTTTTTGGCACTATTTCGTCATTTGATCAACTGCGTTGCATGAGCTCAGGCGACGAGCGCTTTGACTGTCTCCGCGGTGGATGCATCCATCGGTCCAAACACAACGCCGATCTTGAACCCTTGGCCCCCGACCAATACGCTGTACACAGTTACCGCTTGGCAGCGAAACACGAAGCGTTTGCCTTCCTGAAAACTACTGCATTCTAGCGTACAGACACTTTTTGAGGGGACCATTTGGTCCAACATCACACACGCCCCCGTGAGCGAAACATCCATCATTTTTCCGACCAGGCTCGGTTGGCCATTGGCGAACCCGATGTTGGCCCGACCCGATACCTTCTTGCGAGCGGCTGCCCGCACGTCGGGCGGGGGCGCCGCCTTTGGAGCAGGGGAAGATGTCGCCTCTGGAGTCAAGTCTTGCCTTGCCAATTCGGCGCGCATTGCCTGGCTTGCGGCACTCCCTCCCGATTGAGGAATGGGTGCAGGCGCGGCGTCAGTTGTCGGAACCATTGCAGTACGTCGTTTTATTGGATGGTGGTTGGCTTAGGCCGTTATGTTGGTGCTGAAGATCACAACCTTGTTTCCCACGGTGTTCAATCGAGTTACCGAGCAGGTAGACGGCTGGGAAATTCAATCACCCCTTCGTTACAGTATGGCACGGCTTGTGCCTACATCCAAACTGCAGCCTTTGACTTGCACACTTTGCGTGGTGGCTGCCGCAGAATGGCGAGTCCGCGGGCCGCAAGTCAGCTTTCGATCTGGATCGAATGCAGCCCGTCCTGCAGTGCGTGTCAATCTCCGGCTTTTCGATTCGCGGCTTGGCGTTCTGGTGGAAATCGATCCATATCCCACAGTTACCTTGGCGCCGGGATGATTGGCAGCGAGAAGTTTGAACACATCAGGCCTCATTTTTGCGCACTTCAGTGCGACAAATTGAGGGCGATCAGACGGACGGACCGTGGGACGAGGGCGTCTGAGGCATCTGTGTTCAAGACGCGCTGAGTCCTGAACCCGACGTATTCAACTGGAGCCTGGCTTTATGCAGTTACCAAGCCCTGCGCCTCCAACCGCAGCACCCGGTCAGCTCTGGCGCTGGCAGCTGCGGAGTGGGTCACCAGCACCAGCGAGGCGTGGTGTTTTCGGGTTTGCTCGATCAGGGCGGCCATGACTTTCTCGGCCGTGGTGGGGTCCAGGTTGCCTGTGGGCTCGTCGGCCAGTAGCAAAGTTGGCCGGTGCACCAGGGCGCGCGCCATGGCCACCCGCTGCAATTGCCCGCCACTGAGCTGCTGCGGCAGGCGCTCGCCCAGCCCGCTCAAGCCCACGGCGTCCAGCATGGCCTGCACGCGGGCATCGTCGTTCTGGTGCAGCAGCATCAAGGGCAGCGCCACGTTTTGTGCCACGCTCAAATGAGCCAGCACATGAAAGGCCTGGAACACAAAGCCGATTTTTTCGCGGCGCAGGCGAGACAGTCCTTCCTCGCCCATACCGCCCAGGTTACCCAGGTCGACCCCGTCCAGAACGACCGTGCCGCGCTGCCAGGTGTCCAGCCCGGCCATGCAGTTCAGCAGGGTGGACTTGCCCACCCCGGACTCGCCCACGATGGCCACAAACTCCCCCGGCGCCACGGTCAGCGACACGTTGCTGAAGACTGGCACCTCACCATAGTGCTTGCCCAGGTTGGAGATCACCAGACTCATGGCTGTGCTTCGGGCTCAACCCGCAAAAAATCACGTGCAATCGTGAGTACCCGGTCCAGGGCATGGGGTTCGTCGCAGGCCACCACCTGGCGCTCGGGCATGGAGCGCAGCCAGGTCAGCTGGCGCTTGGCCAATTGGCGGGTGGCAAAAATGCCTTGGTCGCGCAGCCCGGCCAGGGCGGGTGGCTTGCTGGCGCTGCCTGCCTCGCCCGTGTGGATTGCGGCTTGCGCCTGTAGCGCGTCCAGGTAAGTCCAGGCCTGCCGATATCCCACGCAGCGCATGGCGGGCAGGTCGGGGTTCAGGTCACCCCTGGCCCGCAGGGTGCGCACTTCGTCCAGAAAACCCGTGGCCAGCATGGCGTCAAAACGCTGGGCAATGCGCTCGTGCAGCCAGCTGCGTTGGGTAGGCTCCAGGGAGATCAGGCAGGGGTTTTGGGGCGGTTTTTCGGGAGATTTTGATTCAAAGTGGCCTCTGGCCGGCGTTTTAATTGCCTCATTAGCTATCTTTTTTATGGTGTGAAAAGACGCCATGGTTTGCCCCGATGCCCGGTATATCTCCAGCGCCCGCTGCACGCGCTGGGCGTCTGCAGGGTTCAGGCGGGCCGCCGTGACCGGGTCCACCTGGGCCAGCAGCGCATGCATGGCCGGCCAGCCCTGCTGGCGGGCCTCAATTTCGATGCCGGCGCGAATGGCAGCGTCCGCCTTCGGCATGTCGTCAATACCGTCCAGAAGGGCCTTGAAATAGAGCATGGTGCCGCCAACCAGCAGGGGCAACTTGCCGCGCGCCGTGATCTCTTGCATGAGCGTCTGCGCATCCGCCACAAAGCTGGCGGCGCTGTAAGGAGAGAGCGGGTCGCGGATGTTGATCAGGTGGTGGGGTACCGCTGCCAGCTCATGCGGCGTGGGCTTGGCCGTGCCAATGTCCATGCCCCGGTACACCAGCGCCGAGTCCACGCTGATGATCTCCACCGCGTGCTCGCGCGCCAGGGCCAGGGCAGCGGCGGTCTTGCCCGCAGCCGTGGGGCCCGCCAGATAAATCGCTTTGGGGCTAGGGACCATCGTTTGCTCCGTGTTTTTGCACCAGGGTCCAGGCCGTCAGGGCAATCAGGACGCTCCAGAACCAGATGCCAAACACCATTGGGTAAACCGTGCCGTCCAGGTGCGCGCCCAGCCATCCGCCCATGGCAAAGGCCACCACCATCATGAAAAAGCCGTTCAGTGCTGAAGCCGCGCCTGCTGCCTGCGGAAACGGCCCGACAGCGCCACTCTGGCTGCAGGGCTGGTGAATGCCATGCCCCAGCATGAACAGGCATTGCGGCACCATGATGGCCCACACGTTGTGCCAGCCGGCCAGTGCCATCCCGGCCATCAAAGTGCCGCCTGACAAGCTCAGCCCGCCCGCCAGGGCCACCGCATGGCGCACGCCCAGGCGCACCAGCCAGTATCGACACAAAAACGTGCCCAAAATATAGAACAGCGAGTTGGTGAACATCACCAGCCCGTACATCGGCGTGCTCAAGCCCAGCACCTGAATGAACACAAAAGAAGACGCAGCAAGCAAAGTAAACAAGCCACCGTAAGAAGCCGCTGACAGGAGTGAAAACGACACAAAAGTTGGGTGCCTCAGAATCATTTTCCAGGTCTGCAGCACCATGGCCGGTTGCAATGCAGTCGGGTTCTTGCGCGCCAGCGTCTCCTTGAAACCCAGGGCCACCACAGCCAGGCACATGGCGCCAAAAATGGCCACCGCCAGCAGAGCGATGCGCCAGCTGAACCACCCTGACAGCGCCCCGCCCAACGGCGCACACAGGCAGGCCAGCACGCCCAAGCCGCTCAGGCCCTTGGACATCACCCGGGCGCCCTCCAGGGGCGTGTAGAGGTCGCGCACGATGGCGCGAGCGCACATGACCCCGGCGCCCATGGCCACGCCCTGCACGGTGCGCCACACAATGAGCATCTCCATGCTGACGGACAACGTGCTGCCCAGCGAGGCCAGCACATAAGCGCTCATCCCCACCAGCAAAACCGGGCGGCGTCCAAAGCGGTCAGACAGCGGCCCCCACACCAGCTGCGACAGGCCAAAGGCCAGCAACAGCGCCGACAGCGTGAGTTGCGCCTGCGCGATGGGTGCAACAAAACCAGCCGTCAAAGCAGGCAGGGCGGGCAGGTACAGGTCGGTGGTGATGGGCTGCAAGCCCAGCAGCAGCGACAGCATCAGCACGATCAGGCCGGGCTGCATGGCGGCGGGGAGTATGAACAAGACATTCGTCTGAGCGTATCAGATCAGTTCTCCCTTGTTCTCGCCGATTGCTCGCCCAAGCACTCCTCGCCTTGCGAGGCCTGTGACTCCTTCATCGGTTCCTGGCGCGCCCTGGTCCATCAGGCCAGGGCGCGTCAGAGTCGGGTCAGAGTCGGGTCAATGAATGGCCAGCTTCTTTGCTGTGGTGGTTGCTTTTTTGGGCAGTTCCAGGGTCAGCACGCCGTCCTCGTACTTGGCCACAGCCTTGGTGTCGTCCACATCCTGGGCCAGGGTGAACGCACGTGACACTGCGCCGTAGTAGCGCTCGCGGCGCAGCACTTTGCCGCCGTCTTCCTTGAGTTCTTTTTCTTCTTTGGTTTCGGCGTCGATCTGCACCAGGTTGCCGTCAATACGGACATTGATGTCTTCCTTTTTGACGCCCGGCAAGTCTGCACGGACCTTGAACATCCCGTCCTTTTCCACCACGTCAACCCGGATGTCAAGTTCTTCCAGGTTGCGCTCAGCGCGCAAAGGCGCCATGAAGCGGCGAAACATCGACTCAAAAGGGTCGTTCAGTGTGGGTTCAAACAAACGCATATTGGCCATGATGATTCCTTTAATTGAAGAGCAGAAAAATACGCTGCAAACCGTTGCCACTGCACACGCGGATGCAACAACTCAAGCATATTGAGCGGCTCATCCCCAGGGTTGACAACTCGCAATGGAGGCTCAGTTAAGATCCCTTTCAACGAGGCAGGGAGCGCTGTGGTGGTTTACGCCGGAGCAGGTGTCCTGTAACATTTTCAAAAACAACATCTCATGGATTGGGCACTGCATGATGGTCATCGACACGGATCGCTCGCGCTGAATCGCCAGCATGGAAAAGCAGCTCACTGGCCAACTGTTCAGCATACTGGAGAGCATCACCGACGGTTTCTTTTTGCTTGACGAACAGTGGTGTTTTACCTATGTCAACCCACAAGCCGAGGTGATGCTGCACCAGCCGCCAGGCAGTTTGATGGGGGCCAATATCTTGGAGCGATTCCCTCGTGCCGTGGGTGGCGCCATTCAACTGGAATTTGAGCGCGCCGTGGCGCAGGGCAAGAAGGCCAGTTTTGAGGCTTGGTACGAGCCCTTGCAGATCTGGCTTTCAATTGAGGCCTATCCTGCCAATCCGGGTTTGACGGTTTATTTTCGGGACGTGACCGATCGATACACGGCCGAACAGCGCTTGCGCGAAGAGCGCGAAATGCTCGCCGCTATTGTCAATTCAACGGCAGACGCCATCATCAGCACCGATGTGCACGGACGCATCCAGATGTTCAGCCCGGCCGCAGAGCGCATGTTTCGCCGCTCTCAAGAACGGATGCGGGGCCAAAGCATGGATGTGCTGATGCCTGAGCGCTTTCGGGCCGCGCACCAGCAGCATTTGCTCAGGTTTGCCCAGTCCGGGGAGACGCACCGCATGATGGGCCTGGGCCTGGTCAAGGGTCTGCGCTCTGATGGGCAGGAGCTGGATCTGGAGGTGACTATTTCTCTGCTGGCGGTGCAAAACCAGAAGGTGCTGATGGCCAACATGAGGGATGTGACCCAGCGCGTGCGCTCCGACGTGGTGTTTGAGCAGTCCCGAGCGCAGCTCTCTGAACTCACTCACAAACTGATGTTGCAGGAGAAAACCCTGGTCAAGGGCCTGGCCCAGGCCTTGCACGACCAACTGGGCCAGACCATGGCGGCCATTCGCATGGCACACGAGACCATTTTGACGTTGCAGGGCGATCAGGTGCCACCGGGCATGCGCAAGCTGCAGACCCAGTTGGGCATGCTCATCAGCCAGGCCATTCGCCAGGTGCGACAGGTGCTCACCGACTTGCGTCCCCCTTTGCTCGATGAGCACGGACTGGCCGCCGCGCTGGACAACGAGCTGCGTAATCGGTCCCTGAAGGTGCCGCAAATCGATATTTCAGTGCACGTGCAGCCGCAAGTGGCCAACCTGCGCTGGCCCCCGGAGGTTGAATACGCCGCGTTCATGGTCGCTCGCGAGGCGGTGGAAAACGCCTTGCGACATTCAGGCGGCTCGTCCGTCGCGGTGCGGCTCTCGGGCAGTGCGCTGTCCTTGCTGCTGGAGGTGAGTGATGCTGGGCTGGGGATGTCGCAGGACGCCGCTTCGCGGTTGGGCCACCTGGGTATTTTGGGTATGCAAGAGCGCGCACATGCCATAGGTGCTGGTGTTACCGTCGACTCAGGTGCGACCGGTGGCACGCGCGTATGTTTTACTTGGCAATCCACCCCCTTGATATGACCCGTCTTTATCTGGTTGATGACCACCAACTCATGCGCGAAGGACTGCGCTCCCTGCTGGAGGCCAAGGGCTACGCCGTGGTGGGCGAGTCAGCAGACCCGACCGAGGCGCTGGCGGACCTGCTGCGCCTGCGCCCTGAGGTCGTGCTGCTGGACCTTAACCTGGCGGGGCGCTCCGGCTTTGAGTTGCTGGCCGAGTTGCAACGTCGCCATCTGCCTACACGCTGTGTGGTCTTGACCATGTCGGCCCAGCCCCACCAGGTGGCCGAGGCCATGCGCCTGGGGGCTTGCGGCTATGTGCTCAAGGGCTCGGCGGGGAGTGACCTCATGGCCGCCATTGACGCCGCCGCCCGGGGTAAAAAACACCTGGGCGCTGAAGTGGCTGACCTGGCCTTGCAGGTCTTCATGCAGCCCGCCAACGACGACCCGCTAAGTTCACTGTCCCCAAGGGAGCGGCAAATCATCATCATGGTGGTCAATGGCCGCTCCAGCTCGCAAATTGGGGCTGAGCTGCATTTGTCACCCAAGACGGTGGCCACCTACCGCAGCCGCCTGATGGCCAAGCTGCGGGTGAGTGACGTGGCCGGCCTGGTGCGCCTTGCGGTGCGCGTTGGTCTGGTGCACGGCGACGAGCAGGGCAGCACGCGCAAGCGCCGCGCCACCGACGGGGTGGAGTGACTGT
Organism: uncultured Rhodoferax sp.; assembly: GCA_964492535.1. Taxonomy (GTDB): domain Bacteria; phylum Pseudomonadota; class Gammaproteobacteria; order Burkholderiales; family Burkholderiaceae_C; genus Rhodoferax. The sequence goes on from CAZBKX010000581.1 coordinate 9,820, forward strand.
CCATGGCTGCCCGCAGGACCTGTCCAACTCTCCCTACAGACGGTATGTCGCGCTCGTCCTAAAGTTGGTCTCAGGGATCGGCTTCGTCGCCCACCGGGCGCGGCCTCCGTCACGAGAGCAACACCATGATGAATGTTCAATCAGCCCCAAGTGCAGCCCGCTGGCAGCCAACGGCTCGTCAATCCACGCTCAAGCTGGAAACCGATGAGCGCTGGTCCGACTTCAAGGAAGTCCTGGGGCTGCTGCGGTTTGACGGGAAAGTGCATGAAATGAACGACACCACCTTGTTCCGGCGCCGGCGCCTTAAAGCCGGTCAATCTGCCCTGTGCATGGGGCAGCCGTTTGACGGCCTGTATGTGGTGCGCCTGGGAGCCCTCAAGACCTCGATGACCCACGTCGACGGTGCCGAGCATGTGCTGGCCTTCCCCATGAAGGGGGACTTGCTGGGTTTTGACGGCGTGTGCAAAAACAAGTACTTGAGCGAGGTCACGGCGCTGACTGACTGCGACCTCATCAAGATTCCTGCGGGTGACTTGTTCTCCCCCGGGCGCGGCTGCAACGACATTGAGCGCATGGCCTACTGGGCCATCAGCCGCGAGATCGTGCAGGAGCAATCGGCCTACGCGCTGTCCCACTCCGCCAAATCCGAGGCGCGCGTAGCTCGGTTTTTGCGCATCCAGTCCGAGCGCTTCAATGCCATGGGCTACTCGCCCAACCGGTTTACATTGCCCATGACCCGGCGCGACATTGGCAACCACCTGAACGTGACCCTGGAGACCGTGAGCCGCGCCTTTTCGGCGCTGGATCACTTGGGCATCATTGCTGTGGAGCGCAGGGAAGTCCGGATTTTGTCGATGGATGCCTTGCGTGATTTTGAGAGTTGAGGGCGATGTCTTCGTCCAAGGTGGTG
>CAZBKX010000582.1:0-4038 GCA_964492535.1 uncultured Rhodoferax sp.
GTCCATCATCGGCACAACCCCTGACGTAGACACCGTTACGCGACGCCGTGAAAGTCCGTAACCATGATCATCCAACATAACCCGCAATACCGGCAGAAGCTCAGAATAGTTCTGAAGGGGTTCGCCCATACCCATCATCACCACGTTGGAAATCACGCGTTCATCTCGGCCCAGACGCTTCCTCAGCGAGTGCTCGGCAAACCAAAGCTGCGCGATGATCTCGCCCGCCCGGAGGTTTCGGCTAAAGCCCTGATGACCCGTGGAACAAAATCGGCAACCCACTGCACAGCCTGCTTGTGACGAGATGCACAAAGTGCCACGATCTTCCTCGGGAATGAATACCGTTTCCACCGCATCGCCATGACCGACATCAAACAGCCACTTGACCGTGCCGTCCAATGAAACGTGTTCGGAAAGAACATCCAACGCAGTGACCGTTGCGCAGGCTTTGAGCTTTTCACGCAATGACTTTGCCAAGTCACTCATGTTGTCAAAATTGGAGGCACCTTTCTGATGGATCCATCTGAACAACTGAACAGCACGAAACCGCTTTTCACCATGATCAAGACAGAAAGAAGCCAACCCCTCAAGGTCGAAATCCAAGAGGTTGGCAGTCATTGAACGATAAAAAATCCGAGCCGCTTTAACTCAGCAGCCGTGCAATGCTGACGCAACAAGTTGCAGTGGCTCGATAAGTTCATTATTTAGCGCGGGTAAACATTCATACCAGGAAAGAAGAATGCGACTTCTGCAGCAGCAGCTTCGACACCATCGGATCCGTGAACCGCATTGGCATCAATACTGTCGGCAAAGTCAGCACGGATTGTTCCGGGTGCTGCCTTCTTGGGGTCTGTAGCTCCCATAAGGTCTCGGTGCTTCAGTACAGCGTTTTCTCCCTCTAGGGCTTGAATCATGACGGGCCCGGAAATCATGAAGTCCACAAGGTCTTTAAAGAATGAGCGCTCTTTATGAGCCGCATAGAAGGCACCCGCTTCTTCAGGGGACAAGCGCACCATCTTAGCCGCGACCACCTTCAAACCGGCTGCTTCGAAACGGGCGTAAATTTGACCGATGACATTTTTTGCAACGGCATCTGGTTTGATAATAGAGAGAGTGTGTTCGATAGTCATATATTTTTCCTGAGAATGTTATTTAATTATTTGCAACATGTGCAACCTTTGACATTTTAACCTGCGGCAATGAATGACTTACTGCGGCAGCGCATCCACGACCTACTTCGCCAGTGCTCAACGCCCACGTCCAGTTCGCCTTTGACCGCCCCCCCCCGGAGCCCCAGGCCGCCTTGAGCCCTGATCTTGGCGCTGACGAGTAAAACTGTCCGCCCCGATATAGCCAAAGGCCGTTTTCATCGGATCTGGCTGATTCGCATCCGCTTGACGATCTGGCTTGCCTTGGCGGTTGCTTCGATTTGGAGCACCGAGCTTCGGACCGTTGGTGGGCGCAGGACGCTGGCCGGTGCCCGAACTGCGCGGTCCGCTGCCACGAACACCACGACGCCTGTTTCTTGGACCCGATTCTTGGTCAGGGCCAGCGCGGTTTGAGGCGCTGCCATCTACTGGGCTTCCGTCTGGTCTCGCACTGGCAATCTGCATCAAGGATTTGATATCCCCTTCATCGAGCTCCATCCATGCTCCGCGCTTGAGGCCGCGCGGCAGTACCATGGCACCATACCGAATGCGGATCAAGCGGCTCACCGCATGCCCGACAGCTTCAAACATCCGGCGGACCTCCCTATTGCGCCCCTCGGAAATAGTGACTCGGTACCAACAGTTGGACCCTTCACCGCCCCCGACCTCAATCGAGCCAAACTGGGCAAAACCATCATCCAACTTGACACCATCGAGCAGTTTTTGTTTTTCTTCTTTAGTCAAGGCCCCAAGAACACGAACAGCATACTCACGCTCCAAGCCAAAACGAGGATGCATAAGATTGTTGGCCAACTCACCTGAGCTAGTGAACAACAACAGACCTTCGGTGTTTAGATCGAGTCGCCCAACGGACTGCCACTTCCCCTGGTACAGCTTGGGCAGCCGGCGAAATACCGTCGGTCGATTTTGCGGATCATCATGGGTGACCACCTCCCCAACTGGCTTGTGGTAAGCAATCACTCGGGCTGGTGGGGCATCAATCCGAAATCGAATGGGCTTGCCATTCACCTTCACGTGATCACCAAATTGAATTCTTTGACCAATGTGGGCGGGTTCGTTGTTCACGGTAATCCGTCCTTCCATGATCAGCTGCTCCATCTCCAAGCGAGATCCCATTCCCGCTTGGGCCAGTACTTTGTGAAGTTTCGGTGTTTCAGCTAAAGGCGCGAGAACCCGCTTGACCGGAGCAGAGTCAGCTGCAGCCTCGTCAGCATCAAACTGTCCGGAAACCACATCATCAAAACGGATGCCAAAACCTGCCGCAAGTCCCGTGGACACCTTGGAAGATGCTTTTACGACGTTGGACTTAGCCCCCCCGTTTTCACCTGTTACAGGGTTGGACTGAGCATTCACTGGAGACTCAGACCCAGCAGCTAATGCCGACTGGATCGAGTTTTCTGCTGAATGAGTCGGGGTTTCGGCGCTAGAAGCGGTCATGATTGAGTCCTGTCCAAGATAAATAGATCGTCGCCAAAAGCGCCATCACCGATTGCTGTTGGCTGCGCAAACGCACTGCTCTGACCTTCGTTTAGGTCAGGTGAAGAAGGAATTGCCAAATCAGCCCTGGAGCCCAGCGCATGTAAATCGATTGCATCCAAAAAATTGGCCGTTGGAGCCGATGCTTCAAGCAGGGGCAGCTGATCAAGAGACTCCAGGCCCAAGTCATCAAGAAAATGCTTGGTCGTGGCAAACAGCGCCGGACGCCCAACTGTATCTCTATGACCGATCACCTCCACCCAGCCCCTGTCCTCTAATTGCTTTAATAGCAAAGAGTTTACCGTCACCCCTCTCACGTCTTCAATATCGCCGCGAGTCACCGGTTGCCGGTACGCAATAATTGCTAGAGTTTCCAATGTGGCGCGGGTATATCTGGGAGGCTTTTCCGGATGCAAGCGATCAAGGTATACCCGCATTTCTGGCCGACTCTGAAAACGCCATCCTGTTGCTACGGATACCAACTCGACACCTCTGTGTTTGCAGTCCTGCTGCATCTCGCTTAACAATAGCTTAATCGTATCGACACCCAAAGCTTCGTCGAACAGCACGCGAAAATCGGGAAGCTGGAGGGGCTGCTGTGAACAAATCAGTGCAGTTTCAAGGATGCGTTTTGCATCCGATGTATTCATGATCTTGTAATTCCGGAGAGAACACTATTTAAGTGCTAATGAGAAGCCGAGCCTGGAGGGCATTCATTAGATTGAAAAATCTAAGTGTTTTTATATAGCAACCGGCACGAAGGCGCGCTATTCGGCGATAGGATTATAACCAATAGACCAATGATCCAGAGCCGCTTTCATGTCGTGAGGCAAAACAGCATTGAAAGACATCTGCTGGCCGGTCATGGGGTGAACAAAAGAAAGGCGGCACGCATGAAGCGCCTGACGCTGAATGAACGGAGAAATGCTGCCGCCATAGGTCAAATCCGCCAAAAGTGGATGTCCAATCGAAGTCATGTGAACGCGAATTTGATGTGTTCGCCCTGTGTGCAAGGTGCACCGAACAAAGCATCCGAGGTCGGCGTTTTGAAGTAGTTCGATGCCAGTCCTAGCCGTCTTTCCAGCAGATTTCTCCAAATCAACCACTGCCATGCGCAACCTGTTTCGCGGGTCCCGTCCAACCGCAGAGTCTACTTGCCGATGGCGACTGCCCAACCAAGGCTTGTGTGCAATCGCCACATACTGACGACCCACTTCTCGCACAGCGATCGCCTTGATCAAAGCGTCCATCGCCGGACGGGTTCTTGCGACCACCAGCAGGCCGCTGGTGTCCTTGTCAAGCCTGTGCACGATTCCCGCCCGCGGTAAATTCATGACTTTGGCGTCATGAGCTAACAGCCCATTAAGAAGCGTTCCGCTCCAGTTACCCGGCG
>CAZBKX010000583.1:0-2034 GCA_964492535.1 uncultured Rhodoferax sp.
CATGGTTGCCGAGAATGCTGACGAGTTTGTTGAGGTGAACGAGGCTGCTGCCTGAGTTGTCCCTGACCCTAGACAAGGGGGCTTTTTTGCCCCTTTTTTTTAGTCCCTTTTTTAAATTACTGAACTGAGTACGGAGAATCAATATGGCTGCAATTACTGCGAGCATGGTTGCTGAACTGCGTGGCAAAACTGACGCACCCATGATGGAGTGCAAGCGTGCATTGACCGAGGCTGAGGGCGATATGGCCAAAGCTGAAGAGTTGCTGCGTGTCAAACTGGGTAGCAAGGCTGGCAAAGCCGCCAGCCGTATCACGGCTGAAGGTGTTGTGACCAGCTTCATTGATGGCAATGTTGGCGCGTTGCTTGAAGTGAACTGCGAAACTGACTTTGTCACCAAAAACGACAGCTTTTTGGCCTTGGCCAATGCAGCCGTCGAGTTGATCGCCAAGCACAATCCGGCCGATGTGGCCGCCATGGGTGCTTTGCCTTACGTACAAGACGGTTTTGGCCCGACGCTCGAAGATGTGCGCAAGGGTCTGATTGGCAAGATCGGCGAGAACATGAGCTTTCGTCGGTTCAAGCGTTTTGCATCTGATGCCAAGGTTGCAGCCTATCTGCATGGAACGCGCATTGGCGTCATGGTGGAGTTTGAGGGCGACGAGACAGCCGCCAAGGACGTAGCAATGCACGTTGCGGCCATGAAGCCAGTGGCTTTGTCCAGTGCGGATGTGCCCGCTGAATTGGTTGCCCGGGAGCGTTCAGTCGCTGCTGCCAAGGCGGCAGAGGACGCTTCGGTTGCGACAGCCGCTGGCAAGCCAGTTCAATCGGAAGAGATCGTTACCAAGCGCATTGAGGGTGGCGTTCAAAAATTCCTCAAGGAAGTCTCTCTGTTCAACCAGTCGTTCGTCAAGAACGACAAGATGACTGTCGAGCAAATGCTCAAGTCAACAGGGACAACCGTGAAATCTTTCACTTTGTACGTGGTTGGCGAAGGCATCGAAAAGAAGGTCGACGATTTCGCTGCCGAGGTCGCAGCCCAGGTGGCCGCTGCCCAACAGGCGAGCTGATCGAAGTCAGGTCTTCCAAAGCCGCATTGAGCCCCACCAGATTCAACTCAATAATTTTGGCTTGAATTTGGCGCTATCCCCGCAATCATCCCCACCATTCAGGAGTCCATCATGACCGTCGCCAACCCAGCCTACAAGCGCATTTTGCTCAAGCTGTCAGGTGAGGCCTTGATGGGGGATGACCAGTTCGGTATCAATCGGGACACCATCGTCCGAATGGTCGATGAAGTGGCCGAGATTACTCGCCTCGGTGTCGAGGTGGCGGTGGTCATTGGCGGGGGGAATATTTTTCGAGGTGTCGCCGGCGGATCGGTCGGTATGGATCGCGCCACGGCTGATTACATGGGCATGCTGGCCACCGTGATGAATGCGCTGGCCCTGGGTGACACGATGAACAAGGCTGGCTTGACCGCCCGCGTCATGTCTGCGATTGCAATTGAGCAAGTCGTCGAGCCCTACGTCAGGCCCAAAGCCCTGCAATACCTGGAAGAGGGTAAGGTGGTGATCTTCGCCGCAGGCACCGGCAATCCGTTCTTTACAACCGATACAGCAGCGGCACTGCGCGGTGCAGAGATCGGCGCGCAGATTGTCTTGAAGGCCACCAAGGTGGACGGCGTCTATTCAGCAGACCCAAAGACCAACCCGCTTGCAACCCGGTACAGCAAAATTTCGTTTGATGAGGCCATGGCCCAGAATCTGGGCATCATGGATGCCACCGCATTTGCCTTGTGCCGGGATCAAAAGCTGCCTGTCAAGGTGTTTTCCATCTTCAAGCACGGCGCCTTGCGCCGCGTAGTCATGGGTGAGGATGAAGGCACGCTGGTTTACGCCTGATATGTCAAAATTCAACAGAGTGCTTGGCGCCCTTTGAACAGCCGAGCGAGGAGAAAAACATGCCAATTGCCGATATCAAAAGCACGCTGGAAGTCAAGATGGATCAATCCATCACCGCTTTCAAAAATAACCT
>CAZBKX010000584.1:0-2445 GCA_964492535.1 uncultured Rhodoferax sp.
CCAGGCAATGAAGATGAAGAAGGCCAGCCAGGCAAGCCGGAAAAAACTCCGCCAACGGCGGGCCAAACGTTGCTCATTGAGTGTTGCGAACACCAATTTCTCGAAGGTCGCACGCTCCCAGGTGATTTCTTCACCCGCCGCGGACTTGGCTCCGTCTCGAGGCGCGTTGGGCCCACGATCAGCTTGGGTCGAAGCCACATTCAAACTCTGGCCGGATTCGGAATTCAAAACGGGCGATTCAGTCGATTTATCAGGATAGGTAGGGTCGGTCATTTATAACTCTAGAGACTTAAGGTTGTGGGCAGTATGCCAGTGCACTGCGCCGCCCCTCTCAGACAGGGCAATCTTTATCAAACCACCCCGACACGGGCCGCCACGACACGCACCAGTCTGCGGGTCATACATGGCGCCGTGTGTGGCACACATCAGCCAGTGGCCTGTGCTGTCGAAAAATCGATTGGGCTGGTAGTCCATTTCCATGGGCACATGCGAACATCGATTGAGATAGGCGTGCACCTGGTCCTGGTACCGAATGCAAAAGGCCTGGCTGGTCTGACCACAGTAGATGACGTAAAAGGGCACGGCCTCGCCGCTGTTCACCAGATCGGCTGCGTTACACAATGGGATTTCACCGATCATGGTCAGACCCTGATCAGTCAGGCGTTTGCCAGCAGCCACTGGTGCAGCGACTGAACGGAATGCGCGATGTAGAGGGGCGCCAGGGCGTGAAAGGCATCGGGCTCATGTGCGCCATAACTCACACCGACGCTGGGGCATTGGGCATTGATGGCCATCTGCAAGTCATGGGTCGTGTCGCCGATCATCAGCGTTCGAGCTGGCTCAACGCCGAACTGAGCCATCAACTCATTCAACATCTGGGGATGCGGCTTGCCAGCAGTCTCGTCAGCCGTGCGTGAGCCGTCGAATAGACCTTTGAGTTCTACCGCATTGAGGGCCTCGTCCAAACCAAGTCGGCTCTTGCCAGTGGCCAGCGTCAATACATGCTTGCGCGACTTCAAGTCTGCTAGCATGCCTAGCACCCCGTTGAAGAGGCTAATGTCATTTTGATGGGCGGTGTAGTGATGACGGTAGCGCGCTCCGAGTTCGGGGTAACGGTCAACGGGCACATCCGGTGCGGCATGCGCTAAAGCCTGCATCAAGCCCATGCCGATGACATAGGACGCATCTTTGTCGCTTGGCCTGGCGCCGCCCACATCTTGAACTGCGTTCTGGATGCACCGCGTGATGATGGCTGTGGAGTCAAACAGCGTGCCATCCCAGTCAAAGGCGATCAGGTCAAATTGGCAGGACATTTTTCTAGCCGGGTGCGCTTGGGTTTGCATGGGTCGCAAATGCTCCGAGTTCAGTGGGTAATTGGGCCAGCAATTCAATCCGCTCGCCGCTACCCGGATGGTTGAACTGCAGACGCCAGGCATGCAGGAACATGCGCTTGAGGGCCGGGAGCTTTCCTGCTCGCAGCAACTTCTTGTTCAATTCAAAGTCGCCATATTTGTCATCGCCGGCAATTGGGAAACCTTCGCTTGCCAGATGGACACGAATCTGGTGCGTGCGTCCCGTCTTGATCGTGACTTCCAGCAGGGTGAAACCCGTCACCAGCGCCTCTCGGACCTTCACCAACGTGACAGAGGGCATTCCGTTGGGATCGTCCCGAGACACCACTTTGACCCGACGCTCGCCAGCACCGACGCCCCCCACCTTGGTTTCCAGCAGATACTTGAACAACGGCTTATCCAGCACCTTTTTGTTGGCGGGCCATTGACCGGACACCATCGCGAGGTAAGTTTTGCCTGTTTCACGCTCCCGGAACTGATCCTGCAAGTGGGTCAAGGCGCCTCTTTTCTTGGCAATCAGCAAGATACCGCTGGTGTCCCGGTCCAACCGGTGGACCAGCTCCAGAAACTTGGCCTGAGGCCGCGCCATGCGCAATTGCTCAATGACGCCAAAACTGACACCAGAGCCGCCATGCACGGCAACACCCGCGGGCTTGTCGAGGGCAATCAGCCAATCATCTTCCAGCAAGACCGTGAAATCGCGAGCAGGTACGCCACGCGTCAACTCGTCGACCATGGCCTGGGTCTTCTCTGCCACCCGCTCGGAGATCCGAACGGGTGGCAAACGCACTATGTCTCCCAACTCCAAGCGGGAGTCAGCGGCGGCGCGCCCTTTGTTGAGTCGAACCTCGCCGCTGCGAATGATGCGGTAAATGTGGGTCTTGGGCACGCCCTTGAGCTGGCGCATCAAAAAGTTATCCAGACGCTGCCCTGCTGCGTTTTCGTCGACGACCAGCATTTTGACTTGGGGTGGCAGTGGGGTTGGATTGACCCCTATAATGTGTTTCACTAGCGAAGGGCCGTAAGTGGTTGATTTAACTGAAAGTTAATTCGTAAATGAAGGTGAGTTTAGTTCACCTGCCACCATCCCCGC
>CAZBKX010000585.1:0-12143 GCA_964492535.1 uncultured Rhodoferax sp.
GATTTCATCGCGCTACCCCAGCATTGACCGGGTGGCTCTGGTTACTTATGACCTGTCCACCGATGCGCTCAAGACCTTTGTCAGCAGTAACCGCGATGAGGTCTTGCTGACGCACTACGAAACTTCATTGAGCCAGGTGCCTTCTCTTGCGCTTCTGGCAAGCACGCGCCAAAGCCGGATCATTGATGATATCAACCTGACCTTGACCGCTGACAGCACGCACACCGTGTGGCTCAAGACCCGGGACTATCGCTCCAGTTTCACGCTGCCAATTTACCGTGGCGAGCAACTGTCCGGGTTTTTGTTTTTCGACTCCAAGTTGCCTCACGCGTTTGATGCGGACACCGCAAGCTTTCTGGAAAATTTTGCCCGCCTGATTTCACAGCTGTATCTTTTGCAGCTGCAGGTTGTTCACGGCATGGTGGGCACGGTACATCTGGCCAGCGGACTGGCTCGCCTGAGGGACCTTGAAACGGGACAGCATCTGGAGCGCATGGCGGCGTATTCCCGTTTGATGGCTCGAACCCTGGCGACCTCGCACGGGCTTACCGACGAATTCATCGAATACGTTTTCCTCTTTGCCCCCCTGCATGACATTGGCAAGGTAGGCATTCCGGACAAGGTCCTCCTCAAGCCCGGCCAGCTTGACGCTGAGGAGTGGGTCATCATGAGGCGCCATGTGGAGATCGGCGAGTCCATCATCGACCAGATGGACATGAGTCTGGGCAGCAAGATGGCCAGTACGGTGATGCGCAACATCGTCGCAGGCCACCATGAGCGGGGCGATGGCTCGGGCTACCCGCGCGGTCTGTTGATGGCCGAAATACCGATTGAGGCCCGCATTGTGGCGGTTGCCGATGTTTACGACGCGCTGTCGAACCGCCGGCCCTACAAAGCGGCATGGACCGAAGCGGCGATCGCTGCGGAGCTGGACAAAGAGGTCTCCCTGGGTCGACTGGACAAAGACTGTGTCGAGGCCCTGTGGGCCGCAAAAGGTGAGCGATCTGCCATACAAATACGTCTGGCTGACCCCTGCGCCTCCCCGCCATAAAGCGCACACATGCCATGGCGGGGGTATCTCCTTGCTGTGTTGGTCTGGCCTTGGACATCTCAGTGCAGGAAACCTTTGATTTTCAGGCAGCACACTCCCGGGGTGTTGGCAAGCTGGCGCAAGCCAAGGCGGGCGCCCTGGATTGGGGTTGAACACCCTCCATGGATGCCCGTGTGTACTTAACGCCCGTTGATAGCCAGCAGCTCCACCTCGAACAACAGGGTGGCATTGGGCGCAATCACACTGCCTGCGCCTCGCGTGCCGTAGGCAAGGGCGGCGGGGCAGGTGAGTTTGGCCTTGCCGCCCACTTTCATGCGCTGCACGCCCTCGGTCCAGCATTTGATCACGCCGCTCAAGGGGAATTCAATGGCTTCATTGCGTTTGTAGGAGCTGTCGAACTCCCGGCCATCAGGAAACGTGCCACGGTAGTGCACCTTGACCTTGTCGCTGGCCGCAGGGCTTGCGCCAGTGCCGTCCTTGAGTGAGAGGTACACGAGTCCACTGGGGGTGAGCACCGCACCGGCCTCTTTGGCGGCGGCGACCGACGTGGCGTCTTGCGCCCAGGTGGTCGATACGGCGGTCAGGGAGAGGAGCAGGGCGGCGATGCGATTGGCGTTTTTCATGAGTTGGCGTGTAAGAGCTTGCACAAAGGTGAATTGTGGCAGCGGGGCACACCCTGGCCGAAGCTGCTGGTCCATTGTCCCTCCCGTGATCCATGCCTCCCAATGGATGGAAGGGCCAGCATGCCGCCCCGGACTCAATAACCGAACAGGTTTTTGTAACTGTCCGTGGCCCAGCCAATATCCCGGGCGAACAAGTCCGGGTTGCGGTCGTTGTAGTCGATTTGTACCTGCTCGATCAGGTCCTGGTTGAACCGGTATTTGAAGTCCACCATGATGGCCTCGCGCGGGTCGCCGTTGACCAGCATGAAGCACAGGTTGTCGGGCAAGACCGGCGTCATCTCCTGGTTTCTGGATAAGGACGTGATGTGCTGGGCCGCCATGCGCCCGTGCCATATCGCCACATGGCCGGCCTTGGGGTAGTGGCCAAAGAGCGGCGACACCGGCCCCACGGCATCGCCAATCACGAAGACGCTGGTGTCGCCCCGGGCGTGCAAAAAGACCTCGTCGACATCAGCAAAACCGTTGACCGGCTTGCCGCCTGGGTCCATCTTGACCAGATCGGCCATGCGGCACAACATGCCGGCCTGGTGCGGCGCCATCAGGATAGCGTCGTCGAATTTGAACTCGCCCACGGCGGTGACCACGCGTTTGTTGAACGGGTCGACTTCCTTGATCTTGGCATTCGGGACGTAAGTGATCTGGTCCTTGTACAGCTCCTCGAAAGCCCGCTTGAAGCCGGCGCCGATGGGCCGGATGTCGGCCTTGGGGTCCAGGATGGTGATGCGTCCGGGGATCTTGTTTTTTCTTCAGGTGCCAGCCGATCAGGCAGGCTCGCTCGTAGGGCGAGGGCGGGCAGCGGTGCGGTGGCGGTGGCAGGGTCATGACCAGGTCGCCACCTTTGAAGGACTGGATCTTTTGCTTGAGCGCAAAGTGCTCGGCGTTGGGGATGTAGGCCGAGGGGTAGTGGGTGCGGGTGTGGTTGGCTGCCACTCGGTCGTTGCCGAACCAGGCCTCGTTGGCGTGGTGGAATGGCACAACCCTGATTTTTAAAAGCTTACAAGTATCGGTGCATTCCCAGGTGCCGTGCGCAAACGCACAGACCGGCCGGCTGCGCCAGGGAATCATGTGGGTGACGGGCAAGCCTGTCCTGGTTTCTCCGCTTCACTCATTTGTACTTTTACAGGGCTCACCATGTCTACATCTACCAGCCGCCGCCGTTTCATTGAAATCATGCCTTTTGCCGGTGGGCACTCCTGGCTGCCTGCTCCCCCAAAGTGGAGCCGACCAGCCCCGCGGCAACCATGCCGCCCGAAACGCCGCAGCCAGTGCCGGCGCCCGCAACGGTCGCAGCACCCGCAGTGCCACGCGCCCTGCCGATGGTGAACACGAAAGACGCGCTTGCCGTCAGCTTGGGCTATGTGGACGATGCAGCCAATGCCGACCGCGTCAAATACGCGAACTACGTGCCCGCAAGCCAATGCAGCAACTGCGCGCTTTACATGGGCAAGGCCGGTGAGGCCAGCGGCGGCTGCCCGCTGTTTCAAGGCCAGTTCGTCACGGCCATGGGATGGTGCAGCTCATGGGTCAAGAAGGCCTGAGCGCCGCCCCAAAGCCTTTTGAATTCAAACTGGAAACCGCATGAAACAAATACTGATGATCTTGACCTCGCATGACACACTGGGCACCACGGGCGCCAAAACAGGCTTCTGGCTGGAGGAGTTCGCAGCGCCCTATTACGTGTTCAAAGACGCGGGCGCCGACATCACTCTGGCCTCCGTCAAGGGCGGCCAGCCGCCGTTGGACCCCAAAAGCGATGACGAGGCCTCGCAAACCGAGGCCACCCGCCGTTTCAAGGCCGACCCCTGCGCGCAGGCCCTGCTTGCGCGCACCTTCAAGCTGTCGGATTTGCCTGCGCCCGTTTATGACGCCGTGTTTTACCCCGGCGGTCATGGCCCCTTGTGGGACTTGGCAGAAGATGCGACCTCCATCGCCCTGATCGAGTCCGCGCTGGCTGCCGGCAAGCCGGTAGCGGCGGTCTGCCATGCGCCCGCCGTGTTGCGCCACCCCAAATCACCCGATGGCACATCGGTGGTGCAGGGCAAGAACGTCACCGGGTTCACCAACACAGAGGAAGACGCGGTGGGTCTGACCCAGGTTGTGCCTTTTCGGGTCGAAGACATGCTGGTCAGCAACGGAGGAAATTACACCAAAGTTGCCGACTGGCAACCCTATGTGGTCACCGACGGCCTGCTGATCACGGGTCAGAATCCCGCGTCCTCAGCACTGGCCGCGCACGCTTTGTTGACGGTGCTGAACGCGGTCTGAACCGGCGGGCACCCGTCCGAGTGGGCAGCCGTAAAAAACCCTGCAGCCCAAATGACTGCAGGGTTTTTTGCTATGACTTTCTATTTTGAAAGTAATTGGATACGCCGGCTAGCGGCTGATTCCCTCATAGATCACACCAGCAAGGCATTCACCCGCTTCACGTAGGCTGCCGGGTCCGCTGGCATACCGCCTTCGGCCAGCAGGGCTTGGTCAAACAGGATGTGGGCCAGGTCGTTGAAGTGCACCGAGCCGTCCAGTTTTTTCACCAGCGGGTGCTCGGCGTTGACTTCAAGCACAGGCTTGACCTCCGGCGCTGTCTGGCCGGCTTGCTTGAGCATACGGGCAAGCTGCGTGCTCATGCCGTCGTCCTGCACCACCAGGCACGCGGCGCTGTCCACCAGGCGGGTGGTCACGCGCACGTCCTGTGCCTTGTCCTTGAGGGCTTCTTTGAGCTTGGCGAGCAAGGGCTTGAAGGTCTCGGCGGCTTCTTCTGCGGCCTTTTTCTCCGTCTCATCCTGCAGGCTGCCCAGATCGACCGCGCCCTTGGCCACGGATTGCAGCGGTGTACCGTCAAAGTCTTGCAGGTAGTTCAGCGCCCATTCGTCCACGCGGTCGGTCATCAACAGCACTTCGATGCCCTTTTTCTTGAAGACTTCCAGTTGCGGGCTGTTTTTGGCGGCCATGGCCGAGTCGGCCGTGATGTAGTAGATGGCCTCCTGACCTTCTTTCATGCGCGCCTTGTAATCGGCGAAACCGACGCTCACCGAGTCCGTGGTGCTGGAGGCAAAGCGCAGGAGCTTGGCCAGGCGCTCCTTGTTGGCGTAGTCTTCGCCCAGGCCTTCTTTGAGCACCGCGCCGAACTCGTTGTAGAACTTGCTGTACTTGCCAGCGGCCGCTTCGGCTTCGGCCTTGTCTTCAGCGCTCAAGACGTCAGTGACGTCGTCTGTAGCGGCTTCCGGGGCTTTGTCGTGCTTGGCCAAGTCTTCCAGCATGCCCAGCACGCGCTTGGTGCAGCCTTCACGGATCGCTTTGACGTCGCGGCTTTCCTGCAGCAACTCACGTGACACGTTCAGCGGCAAGTCAGCCGAATCGACCACGCCTTTGACAAAGCGCAGGTAGGTGGGCAGCAGCGCCTCGGCATCGTCCATGATGAACACGCGTTTGACGTAGAGCTTGACGCCCGCCGACTTCTCGCGGTTGTACAAATCCATGGGGGCTTTGCCGGGGATGTACAGCAGCTGGGTGTACTCGGTGCTGCCTTCTACCCGGTTGTGGGTGTAGGCCAGCGGGGCTTCAAAATCGTGGCTGATCTGTTTGTAGAACTCGTTGTATTCCTCAGTGGAGATGTCTTTCTTGGCGCGGGCCCAGATGGCGCTGCCTTTGTTAACGGCTTCCCACTCACCGGTCTTGACCATGGCACCGGGCTGGCGGCCGCCTTGTTCGTCATCCTTGTTGATCAACTCGCCGTCTTTCCACTCTTCTTTTTCCATCAAGATGGGCAGGCTGATGTGGTCGGAGTATTTGTTGATGATGCCCTTGAGCTTCCAGGCGCTGCAATAGTCCATGGCATCGTCGCGCAGGTGCAGGATGACGCTGGTGCCGCGTTCGGCGCGGGTGATGGTTTCCACTTCAAAGTCGCCCGCGCCACCGCTGGTCCAGCGCACGCCTTCTGTGGTTTGCATGCCGGCGCGCCGGGTTTCCACCGTGATCTTGTCCGCCACGATAAAGCCGGAATAGAAGCCCACGCCAAACTGGCCAATGAGCTGTGAATCTGCCTTTTGGTCGCCAGAGAGTTTGCTCACAAAGTCTTTGGTACCGCTCTTGGCGATGGTGCCGAGGTGGTCAATGGCTTCTTGCGCGCTCATGCCGATGCCGTTGTCAGTGATGGTGAGTGTTTTGGCGTCTTTGTCGAAAGTCACTTTCACTTTCAACTCGGGGTCGCTCTCATAGAGGCCGCCGTCGCTGATGGCTTCAAAGCGCAGCTTGTCGCAGGCGTCCGAGGCGTTGGAGATCAGCTCCCGCAGGAAAATTTCCTTGTTGGAGTACAGCGAGTGGGTCACGAGTTGCAGCAGTTGAGCGACTTCGGCCTGGACGGAAAGGGATTGTTTGGTCATAAGGAGGGAGTAAGGGTCAAAAAATGAAGATGCGCGCGGCAAAGCTGCGCGGGCAACCTGCAATTATGGGCGATGGATGGGAGTTTCAAGGGCTGCCTGGCCGGAGTACTGCCTGCGCCCCTGCGCTCAAGTGCAGGGTGTCAGCCAGTTCAGCATCTGTTGCTGCACTTGCGGGCTGCCTAGCAGCGCCATGTGGCCGGTGCGGTAGGCAATGTACTGGGCATCCTTGGCAAATCCCAGGCTGCGCTTCGGGTCCTCGTGCTGCCCCAACGCGCTGTGCAGGGGCACCAAGCCGTCACCAACGAGGCGATCAGCGAGTCGGCCACGCTGGGGCGACAGGGTGGCGGCGACCGTGTAGCAGGCCACACCTTGGGGCAGGGGCAGCGGCTCGCGGCTGTCCGGTTTGCGGTGAAAACGGTTGTGGCCCCGCCAGTCGGCGTCAAGCAGGTGACCATAACGCAGGTCGGTGATGCCAGCGCTGCGCAATTGCCCAAGCTTGGCAAAAGGTGCGGAGTAAGGTGTGCTGCCCAGAATCACATCCACCCAGTTGCCAGCCCGCTCCAGCGGGGCGCCGTGGTGGGGCGTACCCAGAAACACAATGTTCTTCAAGTGACGTGGCCAAGCCTGCGCGGTTTGCTGCGCGTCGTGCAGGGCGCTGCGGGTTAGCAAACCACCCATGCTGTGGGCCACGATCGTGATTTCCTCAACGGGCACAGGCCATTTGGACACCAGTTGGCCCAGTTGCCAAGACAGCTCATGCCCATTTTGTGAGGTGTGCAAGCCGGAGTTGTAGCGCAGGTACACGGGCGTGTAGCCCAGTGCCTGGGCCAGCGCGGTGCCATGGTTGACGGGGAGTCCGTCATGCTCGGTTTGCCACTGCAGGTCGTTCATGCACAAGCCGTGAACCAGCAGCAGTATCTTGCCGCTCACCTCTGCGGGGGCCGGCGGGGTCTGCCAGTCCAGTGCCCGACCCTGGTAGCGCAGAGTCATGGGGGTGGCGAGGGGGTTGTGGTCGGCGGCCAGGCGGTCGCCCAGCACGCCATTGAGTGCGGCCAGCACGGCTTCGCGTTCAGGTGTGGCCGCGTGAGTGGCGTCGCCGGGGTCCAGTGCGGGCAGCAGTCTGGCCAGCGCCGTGTCGATGCCTTTGCCCACCAGCCGGTTGACGCCATGCACGCTGCGGTAGACCATGCCTGTGAGGCCACCGGTTTGGCCGGAAAGATGGCCACCTTTGACCCCCAGCGTGTCCCACACGGATTGATGCACACCCTCCACGATGCGGGTGATGCCCGCTGTGGCCTGGGTTGCCAGTTGCGCCAAGGCCCGAAGATCGGAGGCGCGCAGGTGTTTGAGGGGGTGCTTGGGGGCCGCTTTGGTCATGATGTTGTGCGCACAGGATGAAAGATCACTGTGCGGAGCCCATTGTGTTGAAGCCGGCCCGCCCGCAGTAGAGTGGTGTGTCTAGCGGCCCATTCACCGCTTCAGCTCAAAAACGTTCGTGTGGCGCCAGATAGCGCCATTGGCCCACGGGCAAGTTGCCCAGCATCACGTTGCCCACGCGCACCCGCTTCAAGCCCACCACCTTCAGGCCGACCAGCTCGCACATGCGACGAATCTGGCGTTTTTTGCCCTCGGTCAGGACAAAGCGCAACTGCTCGGGGTTTTGCCATTCGACCCTGGCACGTTGCAGTGCCTGGCCGTCCAGGCTTAAGCCGTGGCGCAAGAGCTTGAGTTTGTCCAGCGGAAAGACGGATTGCACATCGGTGCTGATGGGGTCGTCATCGTCAATGCGGCTGAGCTGCGTGATCTTGCCGCCATAGGTAGCTGCAGCCGACGTGGCTGCCGCCGTGTTCTCGGAACCGGTGTAGACCACCCGCACCAGATACTCTTTTTCCATCAGCGAGTCTTCACCAATGAGCTGGCGCGCCACACGCCCATCCTGCGTGAGGACCAGCAGGCCGGTGGAGTCGATATCCAGCCGGCCGGCGGGCACCAGGCTTTTAAGTTGGCTGGGGTGAAAGAAGAAGCGCGCATTGTCTTCGGCCCAGCGGTTTTGCGGTTGCACCAGGATGATGGCTGGCTCGTGCCCGTCTTCGGCCTGGCCGCTGACCAAGCCCAGCGGCTTGTTGATGAGCACGGTCACCTGATTGGCCTGCTGGCCTTGCGCCTGCTTGGTGATTTCGATCTTGACATCGGGTTTGACCTGCATGCCCATGGTGGCCACAACGCCATTCACCTTGACCCAGCCCTTGCCAATCCACTCATCAGCCTCACGGCGCGACGCCAGGCCCAATTCGGCCATGCGCTTGTTCAGGCGCAAGGTGCCGTCGGGGCCTAGCGCGGCGGTGTTTGACTGGCCAACGGGCAGGGGGGCCCGGCTGGGTGGTGGCGTGGCACGGCGAAAGGTGGGGGGGGCTTTGGGGGTATCAGTCATTTGCTATTTATTTAGTAGCTATAACGCTATATTTTATTCCGGCTGGCGCTCAGTTTTCTATAAAAATACCTGTGAGCGCAGCGCAGGCAGGTCCAGCACCCGCAGGCCGCCGTATTCCACACGGATGCAGCCTTGCGTGGCCAGTGACTTCAGGGCCTCGTTCACACGTTGGCGTGACAGTCCCACCAGGTAGGCCAGTTCCTGTTGGGTGATGCGCAGCACTTCGCCCACGCCGGGGTAGAGAACCGGGTTGAACAGCGAGGCCAGGCTGCGGGCCACCCGGATGTCCGGGTTGTTCATGCGGTCGATTTCCCGGGCAGCAATAAATTGCCCGAGCCGCTCATTGAGCTGGTTCATCACAAAGCGGTTAAAGCCAATGGAGTGGTCCAGCAGCCAGTGGAACGTGTCCACGTGCAGCCCAGCCACCCGGCTCTTGCGCAGGGCCTGGATGTTGTAGCGGTAGGACTCGCGTTTGAGCGCGGTGCCTTCCCCAAACCAGCCGCCGGGCGGCACGCCAGTGAAGGTCATGGTCTGGCCCTCGGCGTTGTCGCTGCTCATCTTCAGCAAGCCATCCACCACGCCAAACCAGTAGGTGACCGGGCGGCCGGTGCGGCACACGAACTCACCGGGGCTGGCATCAGCGATCTGCAGGTCGTCCACCGCACGCAGGCGCTCCACAGGCGACAGCACCCGCAGCCAGGGAATGGTGTCGAGTTCGGCCGCGCTCAAGGGGCGGCGGCGCTGGTGCAGTGTGGGGTCGGCAATCAAGGTGGTGCGGCTCCGTAAGTTGGGGATAAGTGAAGGGAAAACACCTACCGAGAAAGCGCTCAATTGTTGTCCAAATGACAACTTGACGTCAAACGATTGACTATTATTCGCTCCATACCTGCAGTCAGGCCCCCCATGTCCTGGTTGCTGTGAACAGGTCAGGGAGAGCGTGATGAGGCTCCTTCTGATATTTTTGGCTTGAAGACAAGGTACCGGGATGCAAACCACTTTCCCTCGACTTCTTTTTAACCACGCTGCCCAGCGCCCGCTGGAGCCTGCCATGCGTGAAAAAGAATATGGCATTTGGCAGGCGCTGTCGTGGGCAGACTTGGCCACGCTGGTAGAGCACCTGGCCTGCGGCTTGCACCAGGCCGGGCTGCGCCGGGGTGCGCACATGATTGTGGTGGGCGCGAATCGTCCCCGCTTGTATGCCACCATGCTGGCGGTGCAATCCCTGGGGGCGATTCCGATTCCGCTGTACCAGGACGCCGCCGCGCTGGAGTGCGTGTTCCCGATCAACGATGCCGAGGTGGCCTATGCCTTTGCCGAAGATCAGGAGCAGGTCGACAAGCTGTTGGAGATCCGTGATCGGTGCCCGCAGTTGGCCCACATTTACTTTGATGACCCGCGCGGCCTGCGCAACTACGACGAGCCAGGTCTGGCGTCACTCGATGAGGTGCAAGCCAGCGGCAAAGTGTTTGCAACACAGCACCCTGATTTCCTGAAAAATGAAGTCAGCATGGCCAAGCCCGATGACGTGGGCGCCATGTTTTTTACCTCGGGTACCACAGGCAACCCCAAGGGCGTGGTGCACACCCACAATTCGCTCTTGAATCGCGCCAAGGCCGGAGCCGATTTTGACAAGCTGACCCATTCGGAGGAGGTGTTGGCTTACTTGCCGCCGGCCTGGATTGGGCAAAACATCTTCTCCTATTCGCAGTGGCTGGCCTGTGGCTATGTGGTCAATTGCCCCGAGTCGGCGGCCACGGTGACCATCGATTTGAAGGAGGTGGGGCCGACCTACTACTTTGCGCCACCCCGCGTGTTTGAGGGCTTGCTGACCAGCGTGATGATTCGCATGGAAGACGCGGGTGCTCTCAAGCGGCGCATGTTTCACTATTTCATGTCGGTCGCGCAACGGGTTGGCCCCACCAAGATGGACGGCAAAGCTGTGTCCCTAGTCGATGGCTTGCTGTACACGCTGGGCAATGTGCTGGTCTACGGGCCGCTTCGCAATAACCTCGGCATGAGCCGGGTGCGTGTGGCCTACACGGCGGGCGAGGCCATTGGTCCGGATCTGTTCACGTTCTACCGCTCCATCGGGATCAACTTGAAGCAGCTTTATGGGTCGACCGAGACGGCCGTGTTTGTGTGCCTGCAACCCGACCATGAGGCCCGGGCCGACACGGTGGGCATTCCGATTGCCGGCGTGGAGATCAAGGTCGCCGAGAACGGCGAGATTCTGGTCAAGTCCCCGGGCTTGCTCAAGGAGTACTACAAAAACCCGGCCGCCACCGCTGAAGTGTTGACCGCTGACGGCTGGTACCACACCAGTGACGCGGGTTTTCTGGACGCGCACGGCCACCTCAAAATCATCGACCGCGTCAAGGACGTGGGCCGCCTCAAGGGCGGCTCCAACGACGGCGCCATGTTTGCTCCCAAATACGTCGAAAACAAGCTCAAGTTTTTTCAGCACATCAAGGAGGTGGTGGCTTACGGTGACGGCCGCGACAAGGTCTGCGTGATGATCAACATTGACTTTGACGCGGTGGGCAACTGGGCCGAGCGGCGTAACCTTCCGTATGCCGGCTACACCGACCTGGCCCAAAAGCCCGAGGTTTACCAGCTCATCAGGGAGTGCGTTGAAAAGGTGAACGCCGACCTGAGCGTGGACGCCTTGCTGGTGGGCAGCCAGGTCAGCCGGTTTCTGGTGTTGCACAAGGAACTGGACGCTGACGATGGCGAGTTGACCCGCACCAACAAGGTCCGCCGGGGCTTCATCGCCGACAAATACAAGGCGCTGGTGGATGCCTTGTACGAAGGGCGCACCTCGCAGTTCATTGAAACGGTGGTCAAGTTTGAAGACGGCCGCACCGGCAGCGTCAGTGCCACCCTCCGAATTGACGATGCGAAAACCTTCGCGCAGGTAAAGGCAGCAGCATGAGCAAGACCATTGGCAACGTCATTCTGGACGTGAAAAACATCTCTTTAAGCTTTGGTGGCGTCAAGGCGCTGACCGATATCTCGTTTGACGTGCGCGAGCACGAGGTGCGCGCCATCATCGGACCCAACGGCGCCGGCAAGAGCTCCATGCTCAACTGCATCAACGGGGTCTACACCCCCCAGAACGGGTCAATCACCTTCAGGGGCCAGACCTTCAGCCACATGGACAGCCATGCAGTGGCGGTGATGGGCATTGGGCGCACGTTCCAGAACCTGGCCTTGTTCAAGGGCATGAGTGTGATCGACAACATCATGACCGGCCGCAATCTCAAGATCAAGAGCAACCTGTTCTGGCAGGCCTTGCGCATCGGTCCGGCCCAGCGCGAGGAAGAAATGCACCGCGAAAAAGTCGAGCACATCATTGACTTCCTTGAAATCCAGGCCTATCGCAAGACACCCGTGGGGCAGTTGCCTTACGGCCTGCAAAAGCGGGTGGACCTGGGCCGCGCCCTGGCGATGGAGCCCCAAGTCCTGTTGCTCGACGAGCCCATGGCGGGCATGAACGTGGAAGAAAAACAGGACATGTGCCGCTTTGTGCTGGACGTGAACCAGGAGTTTGGCTCCACCATCGTATTGATCGAGCACGACATGGGCGTGGTGATGGATAT
>CAZBKX010000586.1:0-1546 GCA_964492535.1 uncultured Rhodoferax sp.
CAAAATGGCCCTGCGCGGCAAACGACTGGGTCTTTCGCTGGCCGAAATCAAGGACCTGATTGGCATGTACGCGTCTACCGAGGACGAAACGCCGCAACTGCTAGAGTGTCTGCGCGTCATGTCCAAGCGGCGGGAAGCCCTCGAACAGCAGCGCGAGGACATCGAGGCGATGCTGGCGGAAATTTCCCTGTTCGAGCAACAGTGCCAGCAAGAACTGGTACGTCGCGAATCCCGATGAAATTCTCCCAAGGAAAATTGACGTTAACGTCAACGTAAATACAATCGCGCCATGAGCCATATTTCCGACCCCCTTTTCGCCGAACGCGTCCGCGCCAGCTTCGCACTGCAGCACGCGATGGCGCTGATCCGCGCGACGCTGCCGGTTATCGAGCACGGTTACGCCGAGATTCATCTGCCGCACTGGAGCGGCGTCGAGCAGCAGCATGGTTTCGTGCATGGCGGCGTGGTCGGGATGATTGCCGATTCGGCAGCCGGCTATGCGGCGATGACCATGGTGCCGCCCTCGGCTTCGGTGCTGAGCGTGGAATACAAGATCAACAACATGGCGCCCGCCGACGGCGACTACCTGATTGCCGCCGGCAAGGTGATCCGGGCCGGGCGGACGCTGATCGTCACCCAGGGCGAGGTCTTCGCGATCAAGGACGGCCGGAAAACACAATGCGCGCTGATGCAACAGACCGTCATGGTCATGCATGGCAAGCCCGAAAAATCCCAGGGAGAAAAACCGTGAACATTCCCAGCCTCGACTTCGGCCTCGGCGAAGACATCAACCTGCTGCGCGATGCCGTGAAGGCCTTTGCCGATGCCGAGATCGCTCCGCGTGCTGCGGAGATCGACCGCGTCAACGAATTCCCCGCCGACCTGCGGAAAAAGTTCGGCGCCATGGGCCTGCTCGGCATGACCGCTGGCGAGGAATACGGCGGCACCAACCTGGGTTACCTCGCGCACATCGTCGCGCTCGAGGAAATCTCCCGCGCCTCGGCCTCGGTCGGCCTCTCCTACGGTGCACACTCGAATTTGTGCGTAAACCAGATTCGCCGCAACGGTTCTGAAGCCCAGCGCCAGAAGTATTTGCCCAAGCTGATTTCCGGCGACCACGTGGGCGCGCTGGCGATGTCCGAGTCGAATGCCGGTTCCGACGTCGTCTCGATGAAGCTGAAAGCCGAGAAAAAGGGCGACCGTTACGTCTTGAACGGTTCCAAGATGTGGATCACCAACGGCGGCGATGCCGACACGCTGGTCGTCTACGCCAAGACCGACCCGACTGCCGGAGCCAGGGGCATGACCGCCTTCATCGTTGAAAAGGGCTTCAAGGGTTTCAGCCACGGTACCCACCTCGACAAGCTGGGCATGCGCGGCTCCAACACCTTCCCACTGTTCTTCGACGACTGTGAAGTGGCGGAAGAAAACGTGCTAGGCGGCGTCGGCAACGGCGCCCGGGTCCTGATGTCCGGCCTCGACTACGAGCGCGCCGTGCTCTGCGGTGGCCCGCTCGGCATCATGGCCGCCTGCATGGACGTCGTCG
>CAZBKX010000587.1:0-3072 GCA_964492535.1 uncultured Rhodoferax sp.
CACGATGCCAGGCCACAGGGGCGCACGGCGTGCGGCTTGCTTTACCTGCCAGTGGCGTGGCTTTGTGCCCGATAGGCGGGTCGTGGCTTGAGGCACGCTCGCCATGTCATCCGGGTTGGCGTGGGGGTGGGTCATGAACTGTCTCCTTTCGCAGTCGCGCTGTGCAGGCTGGTTTTGGGGAAGTTTAAGAATGAAGCTGTGCGCGGTCTGTGCGTTGGCTCACCCAGGTCACACTTGGGTCCGCTCTCGCCTAGGCGAGCAGGTCGTCTTGGTGCTGTTGCTCGGCGTCCCGGCGCTTGCGGGCGCGTTGCATCAGCACCGAAATCAGCACTGCGGCAGCCGCTGACCCTGCCACGACGGGAGACGCAGAGAGCATGTCGGCCAACCCATCCTCCGCCTGACTGCTGACCTGTTGGACGTAGTTCACCAGCGTGATGACGTCGTGGGTTTGCACGCTGTTGTTGACGCTCTCCAGCCTGGCCTGCACGTCCACCTCGGCGCTGCGAAACCGCAGGCTGGCAAAAATCCCGTTAGCGACAGCGGCCAGCGAAAGCAAGCCCAACGGCTTGATTAATTGGGCCAGCAGGCGCTTTTGTATGGCGGGCGGTGCGGATTCGTAGACTTGGCCTACCAGTTGGGCAATTGACAGCTCATGGGCCGACAAGGCCTGCGTTCTTTCGGTTGAGTCATTGTTTGGTGGCATGGTGTCCATCTCCTGCTTGTGGGGCTGTGCCTGATGGCGTGCCCTCTCGTTGGTTTGGGGTGTGTCAAGGATAGGCCCAAGTGTGCAATTTTCATGTTTCAAATTGATGTCGAAGTGCCACGAGGTGTAAATGTCAAAATGACCACCGATCCCAGAGCTTTGCATCATGATCGGCAGGCCCGTTGGATGGACTGCGATTTCGCAAAGCGGACGCGGGTGGATGCAAGGGCACCGCCCGTTTGATGGGCCTGCCGTGCCAAAGCCAACTGACCAGAGGTGTGAACATCAGGAACTCTTCCCCCTTTGAAGCCACTCACCTGCAGCTGCAGGGTCTGTGCTTTTCTTATCTGAACGTCAACCTGTTCAGTAACTTTTCAGCCCACATCGGGCCCGGCCTGACCTTGGTGCGGGGTGGCGACGGCAGCGGCAAGACCACGCTGTTGCGGCTGCTGGCCGGGGCGATAGTCCCGCAGGCAGGGCACTTGATGCTCAATGGGGTCAGTCCCCACGCATCTCCGCAAGCGTATCAAGGGCTGGTGTTTTGGGCTGATCCGCAGTCAACTGCGCTGCAGGGCGTGAGCCCGACGGACTATTTCAGGTCACTGCCAGCGTGTTGCCCCGCTTTTGACGAGGCTCTGCTGTTGGAGTTGACGCAGGCCCTGTCATTGACACCGCACCTTGACAAACCGATGTACATGCTGTCTACGGGGTCCCGGCGCAAAGTCTGGTTGGCAGCCGCCTTTGCCTCGGGTGCGGCCGTGACTCTGCTGGACGATCCGTGTGCAGCGCTGGACCGGGCGTCTGTGACTGTGGTGATGGAACTGCTTGAAGAAGCCGCTGCCCACACCAGCCGTGCCTGGGTATTGGCGAGCTTTGAGGCTCCGGGTGATTTGCCACTGGCGCAGGTCATTGAACTCGGTGGTGTCGGCTAGCGTTCGCCAGTCCTCGCCAGCCACCGCCCGGTCCTGTATTTGTCGCTTGTCCTATTTCTACTGCCCATTACCGAGTTCCCTTACATGCTCCAAAACCTGCGCACGCGCGACGCGGCCATGCCCTTCATCATGCTCACGGTGCTGATTGACATGGTGGCCATTGGCCTGATCATTCCCGTCCTGCCTGTGCTGGTGGGCAGCTTCTCAAGCGATCCGGCCGACCAGGCTTATTGGTACGGTGTGGTGGCGTTTTGCTTTGGGGTCTCCAACTTTTTGGCCTCTCCTGTGTTGGGCGCCTTGTCGGACCGATTTGGTCGCCGGCCCGTTTTGTTGCTGGGCTTTCTGGGTTTGGGATTGAGCTTCTTTGGTACTGCGCTGACCACCACCCTGTGGGGCCTGATTGCGGTGCGCACCCTGGGGGGCGCCATGCAGGCCAATGCGGCCATTGCCAATGCGTATGTCGCCGACATCACACCACCTGAACAGCGGGCCAAGCGATTTGGCCTGCTGGGGGCCATGATGGGTCTGGGTTTCATCATCGGTCCGATCATGGGCGGGTTGCTGGGCGCCATTCATTTGCAGCTGCCCTTTTTTGCAGCCGGTAGCCTGGCCATGGCCAACCTCCTGTACGGGTACTTTGTGTTGCCCGAGTCCCTCGCTTCATCCGAGCGCCAGCCCTTCAGTTGGCGCCGCGCGAACCCGGTGAATTCACTGCGGGCCCTGGCGCAACTCAAGGGTGTGGGGTCACTGGTGGGTGTGGTGGCTTTCAGCGGGCTGGCTCAGTTTGTTCTGTACACCAGTTGGGTGCTCTACACCACCTTCAAGTTTGGCTGGGGTCCCCTGGAGAACGGCTGGTCTCTGGCTGCGGTGGGCGTGGTGTCGGTGGCGGTGCAGGGTTTTTTGATGGGGCGCCTGCTCAAGCGCTTTGCGCCTCAGCGCCTGGCCATCATGGGGCTGATTTCATCGGCACTGGCCTACGCCTTGTGGGGCGCGGCGTCCGAGGGCTGGATGATGTTTGCCGTGATTGGCGTTAACCTGCTGGGCGGCACCGTGGCCGCCTCAGTGCAAAGCCTGATTTCTTCAGCGGCTGACAGCCGCAGCCAGGGCCAGACGCTGGGGGCTGTGAACTCCCTCAATGGCCTGATGGCCGTGCTGGCACCCATGGTGGCGGCTCCACTGCTGGGTCTGGTGTCTCACATGCCCAAGGGCGACTGGCGCATTGGCGCGCCGCTTTACTTCTGTGCCGCCTTGCAGGTCGGCGCCCTGTGCCTGGCCGTGGTGTATTTTCGCAAGCACCACCGGTAGGCCTACGCCACCTGGCGTATTTCCCAACCAAGGTCTTCTCCCTAAAGTGACTCCATCGCGTTGCAAATGCCTGTTTTTAACAGCGGGCCCAGGGCACCGAAAAGGTCTCTTTTTTTCACTTACTGGAGAAGC
>CAZBKX010000588.1:0-1635 GCA_964492535.1 uncultured Rhodoferax sp.
CGGCGGTGGGCAAGCCTGGCCTGGGCGACCCGTCCGGCCGCGCCCTGCATGGTAAGGGGGATGCGGTGGCACCAGGCTCACAGCCAATACTCCCAGGCCCTGGCCAACCATTCCTTGACGCGAACCCCGAGCGGGCGGCGCTGCCACGCCTCGAGCGTGATCGCCTCGGACGCCGCCCGGTCCTGTTCGAACATCGCCCGCAACTGCTTGCCGAACGCCGGCCCCAGCACCACCGCGTTCAGCTCGTGGTTGTGCAGGAAGCTTCGCCAGTCGAGGTTGGTCGACCCGACCGTGGCCCATACGCCGTCGATCAGTGCCGTCTTGGAGTGCAGGATGACCCCGCGCCGCTCGTAGATCTTCACGCCCGCTCGCAGCAGCTGCTCGTAGTAGCCGCGGCCGGCGTGGAACACCAGCCAGGAATCGGTCTGGCTGGGCAGGATCAGCGTCACGTCGACACCGCGCCCGGCCGCGGCTTCGAGCGTGGCGAGCAATTGCGGGTCGGGAGCGAAATAGGCATTGGTCAGGTGCACGCTGGTCTCGGCGCTGCCTATGGCCGAGAGCAGCGTGGCATAGATCAGGCTGAAGGCTTCGTCGGGCGAACTGCCGATGGCCCGCACCAACTCGGACCCGGCGTGCTCGGGGGGCGGGAAGTAGTTCTTCGCCGCCAACGGTTCGCCCTTCTGCGCCACCCAGGTGGCGAGGAAGAGCTTCTGCAGCTCGGCGACCACCGGGCCCTCGAGCTGCAGGTCGGTATCGCGCCAGGCAAGGCCGCCGGCGGGCCGGGGGTCCATGCCCTGGCTGGACGAGCCACCGGAATAGACGCTGCTGATGTTGATGCCCCCCAGGAATGCCGTGCGTCCGTCGACGATCAACAGCTTGCGGTGGTCGCGTTGATTCAGCTCCCACTCCTTGCGCGCCAGCAAGGGATTCATCGGGTTGAATTCGAGCACCCGGATGCCGGCAGCGGCCAAGGCCTCGAAGTACGCCGCCGGGGTGCCGAGGGTGCCGACGCTGTCGCGGATGAGATTCACCTGGACGCCTTGTCGCTGCTTGTCGATCAGGGCCTGGGCAAAGCGTTGGCCGACATCGTCGTCGTCCAGGATGTAGGTCTCCATGTTGATGTGGTCGCGTGCCGCCACAATGGCGTCCAGCATCGCCCGGTAGGTGGCCGGGCCGTCCTGGAGCAGACGCACCCGGTTGCCGGTGGTCAGCGGGCTGCCGACGATGGACTCCTCGCGCGCCAGGTGGCGGTCGAAGATGCCGGTCTCCTCGCCGTTGCGACTCAGGCGGTCGAGGACGGCCTGGCTCTGCGCGGGCGACAACGGGCCCTGCACCCCCTGCAGTTGCACCGCGGGGCCTGATTTCTGCGCCAGGTCGGGCACGATGGTCGGCAAGCTGCTGCAGCCGGCCAGGCAGAGCAGGCCCGCAGCCAACAGGCTCTGCAGCCTGGCAACCGCAATACAAGCGCGCGGGCGGGCGCCCCGGTGGGGCGGCATGGCATTCCTGGGTGCTGACCGACCGCATCGAATGTATGGGCACGCCACGACGCGGGCCGGGCCTGTGTTCGACAGCGCACAGACGTCGGCGCGCAAGGGGCCTAGCCTCTTGCACTGTCGATCTGCGGGCCCTCCGGCT
>CAZBKX010000589.1:0-2723 GCA_964492535.1 uncultured Rhodoferax sp.
CCTCAGTCGTGAGGTCGCTGACAGTTGCCTGCAGTTCTGGGGTGGCATGGGCTTTACGGCAGACAACCCGATCTCACAGGCCTACCGGGACAGCCGCCTGATCTCCATTGGTGGCGGTGCCGACGAGATCATGCTGGGCATCATTTGCAAGTTTGAAGGAACCTTGCCGGGCAAGGCGTGAATCGCATGGTGCAACTTGCTTCAGCGCTGGAGATCGGACAAGCCAGCTTCCAAACCCTGATGGTGAAGAGGGAAGTGCCTGTCCTTCATGTGACCCTCAACCGACCCGCGCTACGCAACGCCATGTCACTGCACATGGTGGCCGAATTGCGCGAGGTGCTCGCTCACGCCGAAGATGGTGGTCAGTCCCGGGTGCTGGTGCTGCGTGGGGCTGGTGGGCACTTTTGTGCCGGTGCAGATCTCAAGGACATGGCCAATGCGCGCCTGCAGGTCATGCGTGCGGCTACCCCGGCGAAAGATGCCGACGCGACGACGGACGTGGTGGCACAGGCCAATCTTCAGTTTGGCGAGCTGTGTGCTGCCTACGCTAAAACGCCGCTGGCCCTGGTCGCCGTTCTGGAGGGCAGCGTGATGGGGGACGGACTGGGCCTGGCCTGTGTGGCCGATGTGGCGCTAGCCAGCGAAACGCCCGCTTTTCGATTGCCAGAGACAGGCCTTGGTGTGGTGCCAGCCCAAATTGCCCCGTTTTTGGTCGAGCGTTTTGGCTATTCCCAAGCCAAACGTCTGGCAGTGACGGGTGGGCGGCTCAGTGGCTCAGAAGCCCTGACTATCGGTTTGGTGCATGCTGTGCATGTGCCGGATCAGATGGATGCGGCGCTTGGTACCGTGCTGGCTGACATCCTGGCGTGCGCCCCCGGTGCGGTTGCCGCCACCAAAGCCCTGATGGCGCGTGCCCGCCTGACCGAGCCCTCGCATCTGCTGCGGGACGCCGCGCTCATCTTTTCAAATGCAGTTCACGGCCCCGAGGGCCAGGAGGGAACGATGGCCTTTCTCCAAAAGCGCAAACCAACCTGGGCCCTGCAATGACCTTCTCCAAAATTCTGATTGCCAACCGTGGCGAGATTGCCTGCCGCGTCATCCGCACCGCCCGCAAGCTCGGTTATCGAACCGTGGCGGTCTACAGCGATGCCGATAAGTTGGCGCCCCATGTGCGCCAGGCAGATGAGGCGGTGTGTCTTGGTGGCCCGGCGCCCGCCGATTCCTATTTGCGGGTGGAGGGATTGCTGGCTGCGGCTCGCAAAACCGGTGCTGATGCTATTCATCCGGGCTACGGATTCCTGAGCGAAAACGCGGGCTTTGCCCAGGCCTGCCTGGACGTCGGCCTGGTTTTTATCGGTCCACCCCCGGGTGCGATCCAGGCCATGGGTGACAAAGCGCTGGCTAAACGCCGCATGCTGGAGGCCGGCGTGCCTTGCGCGCCGGGCTATCTCGGGGGCGAGCAGGATGATGCGCGGCTAGCTGAAGAAGCCTTGAAGCTGGGTTTCCCGCTTTTGGTCAAGGCCGTCGCGGGTGGCGGGGGGCGTGGCATACGCTTGGTGCGCAGTGTTGATGACATTGCACAGGCAATTGGGGGCGCCCGGCGGGAGGCGCAGAGCGCTTTTGGTGATGGCACCCTGATGCTGGAGCGACTCATCGACAACGGCAGGCATATCGAAATTCAGGTGTTTGCCGATGCGCATGGCAACGCCGTTTACTTGGGCGAGCGCGATTGCACCGCCCAGCGCCGCCGGCAAAAGGTGATTGAAGAATCGCCTTCACCCGCTGTGAGTCCCGCGATGCGCGAGGCCATGGGCAAGGATGCCGTTGCCGCCGCACTGGCGGTCGGATACCGAGGGGCCGGCACAGTTGAATTCATTGTGGATGTTGACCTCAAACACTATTTCCTGGAAATGAACACGCGCTTGCAAGTTGAGCATCCGGTGACAGAGATGGTGACCGGGTTTGATCTGGTGGAGTGGCAGTTGCTGGTAGCGTCTGGGCAGCGCTTGCCTGCAGCACAGGCAGACATCAAACTCACGGGCCATGCAATTGAGGCGCGCTTGTATGCTGAAGACCCTTACGCCGGATTTGCTCCACAAACTGGAACCGTGCGGTGGTGGCGTCCGCAGCATGCCTTGCTGAGCGGGGTGCGAATCGACGACGGTATTGAAGAGGGTAATGAGATATCGCCCTTTTACGACGCCATGGTGGCCAAGATCATTGCACACGGGCGGGATCGGGATGACGCTATTCGACGTTTGCGCGCTGCGCTCGAGAACAGCCCTTTGCTGGGTCTGCGCAATAACGGCCGGTTCCTGGCGGACCTGTTGAATCATTCCGCTTTTCGGAGTGCTGCCATGACGACCACAATGATTGACCAGTGGCAGGAGGCCGGGGAATCGCTGTTGCAGCGCCCATTGGCAAGCGACGAGGTCTGGTGCGTGGCGGCCGCCACACTGGCCCTGCAGCATGGGGTCAACTGGCGTGCTGACAGTGTCGCGGCTTTTGACATTCCCCTGCGGTGCGATGATGTGACGCAGACGCTGCGCGTGCAGCCTGACCGGGTCGGTAACGTGGGTGTCAGCCTGCGCGGACAGCAGCAGAATGTGCTGATCGTGAGCTTTCAGGACGGTGATTTGCGCTTTGAAATGAATGGCATCCATCGACAGGCGGTTGCCTTGATCCATCAGAACGCGCTGCATATTGCTCTGGGCGGTTCTTCA
>CAZBKX010000590.1:0-5742 GCA_964492535.1 uncultured Rhodoferax sp.
CCGCTGCGCCAAGATCTACAAGGAAGCCACCCAGCGCAGCTTTCGCCAGGCTGTGGACTACACCGAAAACCGCAAGGTCAAGAACTCGCGCCAGGCCCGCGCCATGGCCAAGGGCACCAAGTTCGGACGCGAGTCGCAAGAGGCGGCCTGGCAAAGTGCCGAGGTCGATGCCCTCTACCGCCTGGCCGACGCTGGTGTTCGCGTGCCCAAGCCGCACAATTTTTGTGACGGCGTGCTGCTCATGGAACTGGTGACCGACGAACACGGCGACGCGGCCCCCCGGCTCAATGACGTGGTGCTCACGCCTGAGCAGGCGCGTACGCACCACGCCATGCTGCTGGGGCAGGTGGTGCGCATGCTGTGCGCAGGCGTGGTACACGGGGATTTGTCGGAGTTCAATATCCTGCTGGCTGAAGACGGCCCGGTCATCATCGACCTGCCACAGGCCGTGGATGCCGCCGGCAACAACCACGCCCGGCGCATGCTGCTGCGCGATGTGGCCAACCTGCGAGGCTTTTTTGGTGGCTTTGCACCGGAGTTGCTGCAGACCGAATTTGGCCCCGAAATCTGGGCTTTGTATGAGCGCGGCATGCTGCAGCCCGACACCCCATTGAGCGGCCGCTTCGAGCGCAAAACCGGCGCAGTGGATGTGGGCGGCTTGATGCGCGAAATTGACGATGCCCGGGCGGAAGACGCGGCCAGGCGACTCCGGATGCAACAGGCCTGAATGGCCGACGCTGGAGTCAGCCCTTCTCAGCCACTGACGTGGCATTCCCGGCGCAACAGGGCAAGGGCATCGTTCATGGCATTGTCCCGGTCACTTTTCAGGGTGCTCAGAGCTTCATCCATGAAGTGCTCCCACAGTTCAGGGTAGTCCTGCTGGTGCTGCTCGGGCGCATGGTGATGAATGTATTCATGCACCAGTTCAGGCTGCAGACCTGACTTGCGGATTTTGCGGATCAGGGTGGCCGCCCCTTTTTCAGTGAGCATGGTTTTAGGCGCCGAACCGGCTGCAATGCACAAAAAAAGCGTGAGCAGGGAGCCGTCGTCGTTGTTGCCACCGGTGGCTTTTTGCCAGAACTCAGAGGCTTCGCGATCAAAGTGGTCCACATCGCTCAAGCCGTCTTCCAGCCAGAAGTAACGCCCCATGAACGCCGGCGTCTGGTCAAACAGTTTGCGCGCACTCACGCTAGGGTCCAGTATCCTGGGCAGGTCAGCCTCGACGGATTGGCGCAATGCTTCCACCAGGGCCCTGAACTGCGTGGGCAGGCTCTTGGGCATGGCAATCACGCCAGGCTCAGCGCTGGCGCGGGTTTTGCCTGCCGCGGGGGATCCGAATTTTTTGCGCAAAAGCGCGATGAGTTTTTCAAACGCCACCCAATCCGGCATTTCGGTGCGCTTGAGCGTGTGGAGCAACAGCGCCGTGCGAATGACGGCCTCGGAGTCCTTGCCCGCCTCCTCCAGAGTGCTCTCGTCCATGCCCACAGCGTCAGCCAGCCAATGGGCCGCGTCGATCACCTCTTCAACCGCCTGACGTCGCGCCAACTCGGCCTGGTACTCCGGGTAGCTGCGCAGCGACCACCGCGCCAGTTGCGGAATCTGGTCATCGGTGAAGCCACCGTGCTCGTTCATGCCAAAGTGGCTGTTCACGGGCATGGCAATCAGGGCCTTGAGCATGTCCGAGCCGGCTTTGGAGCGCGACAAAATGGAGTTGTCGCGCAGCAAGTGTGCCGCCTCGCGCAGGTCGCCTGCGGTGGTGTGCTCCAGGTGCAGGCTCACCAGGTTGACCAGCCGTTCCCGGGCCTTTTCAAGATCGGGGCGCAGGAACTCGTTGCCAAAATAACGCGCAATCTGCACCATGCCCTTGGGAGCATCGTTGTTGATGGCCTCCAATTTTTGCGTGTCGATCAGGCCATGCTCCACACCATAAACCAGCGCCTTCTCAAAAAACGGACGGGCGTCATACAGTGACATGCCCGCTGCGGCAGGCACCGATGCAGCGGGTGACTCAGGCAATTCGGCTGACAAAGGCGTTGGTGAGGGCAATATTGAGGGCTTTGGTACGGACTTGGACATGGTGGCGAGGGATGGAGCAGAGGGCGATCAGATCGCGGACTCTTCGTCCGACTCACGGGCGGCGGGGGTCGCCTTGCCGCGGTCGGTGTCGCCCGTTTCGAACTTGCCGTCATCCTCGTCGCCTTCCTCCTCTTCGCCCAGACCGGCCTCAAACGCCCGGGCCTTGGCGCGCAGCACCAGCAGCATTTCAATGAACAAATCAGGGCACTGGTAACGCAGAATCCAGGCCAGTTCCATCCAGTCGCGGTCGGCCACTTCATCTTGCTCCAGACGAGGCTTGGCATAGGCCTGGCCATACAGGGCGTTCTCGGACAGCATCTCGCCGTCGTCTTCCACCGTCTCAAAGGTCCCGGCCCGGGCAAACGCCTCAATGCGGCTCCACTTTTCTTCAAAATAGTCGGCCAGGGCGTCTGAGCCACCTTCCAGGTCTCCAATCGCCGTCACAAACTCGACCGGGTCCGCGTCATCGCGAAAAATGATCGAATTGACCATGCCGCGCAGGTGAGTGCGGGTCAGGTCCTTGTACTGCTTCTCGATCACCACGGCGCGGGCAAACTGATCGGGCGTGACCATCAGGTTGATGACCGACTCCTTGGAATTGTCATATTCACGGATCACCGCCAGAATGTCTTTGGGTGGCAGCTGCGCCAGCACCACCATCAGGGCCGAGTCGCCCTCGGTATCGGCCAGCTCGACCAGGGCCGCCTCGGCACCCACGATGTCGCCTGAAGCAATCAGGCTCTGGGTTTTGGTGATGAGGGCGAGGTGATTGTTTTTTTCCATGGTCAACGGTCCTTGCGGTCAAAGCCTTGCTCAACCATCCAGTCGGCACCGGCTTCCTCGCGGGCCTGGGCATCGCCCTCTTCCTGGTCGTCAAAGTCGTCCAGGGCGTCGCGATTGGGTTCATCAAACTCGGCGTCTTCGTCATCGTTTTCACGACTCTCGCCGGTGTGCGCCGCAGCAGCGCCAGGCCTTGAGAACATGTACTCCAACCCCACAGCCACCGTCAGGAACCAGTCGCCCATGGGCTCTTGACGGATCACCTTGATCATTTCATGCGCCCAGGGCGGCATCAACAGCGCATCGGCAAAGCTGTCCCATTGCGGAAAATCTTCCGGCTCCTGCATCAACAGGTGGTCCATGGCTGCGGGCAAAGTGAACTTGAAGGCCTCATGAAAGACCACCGCCACCATCTCGGGGCTCAGCTCAATCATCTTGAGCAAAAAGCCAAGCTCCTTGCGCCGGGCCGTCAGCCGCTGGCGCAGCACGTTCTTGCCCTCGGAGTCAAAGGTCATGTCATCGATCTCGGCCTGGTAGGCCGAACGCAGTCCGAGGAAAAAGGGAGAAATGTTCATGTCAATGGGCCTTCAGATCGGTTGAATGGGTGAGCAGCTGGCTGACATAGCCCCGCCACATGGCGCGCGCGGTGTCAATCGGACTGTCCAGCAGGTTGCGACGGCGGTTGTCGTCATAGGCCTGGCGCTGCTCGGGGTCCGACAAGACCTCGTAAGCGGTTTGGACGGCCCGAAAACGGGCCGGCGCATCGGCTGCGGTGTTGCGGTCAGGGTGGTGAAGCGAGGCCTTTTGGCGAAAGGCTTTTTTGATATCGGCCAGCGTCGCGGCGCTGTCAAGCCCGAGGGCTGAGTAGTGATCTCTCATGGGCGGCGGGACTCTGGGCTGTGGTGTGGCAACCCTCAATTATGCCCGCCCGGTTAGGATGGGGCGATAAACACCTACAGGAGCCCACCTTGAGCCGAAATGACAGCGATGCAAACAGTTTGGTCGCCCTGTACTGGGATTTTGAGAATCTGCACGCCAGCCTCACCGATGCCCGCCTGGGCGAAGGCGCTTACAACAAGCCCGATGGCCGCTTCAAGTCGCAGGAGCCCTTGATTGACGTGCAGGCCATCGTGGAGTTGGCCGCCTCCTTTGGCCCCATTGCCATCAACCGCGCCTATTGCAACTGGCAGTATTTTGGCCGCTACCGCGACGCGTTGCTACAAGGGGCGGTGGAGTTGATCCAGCTGTTTTCCCCTGGGGCATCTGCCAAAAACGGTGCGGACATCAAGCTGTGCCTGGACGCGGTGGAAGACATTGGGCGCTTTGACCACATCCGCACCATCGTCATCGTGGGCGGTGACAGTGATTTCATGCCGGTGTCCCAAAAAATCAAGGCCGCCGGGCGCACCCTCATCGGCATCGGGGCACGCAAGTCGACCAACCGGCACTGGGCCAAGAGCTGCCATGAGTTCAGATACTACGAGAGCCTGGTGGAAGCCCCTGACTCGACTGGAATGGCCGCAGCCGATTTACTGAAACGCGCGCTGCGCCTGCTGGCCGAGACACAGGGCGACCCCTGGGTCAGCGAGGCCACGGCCTGGCACATGATCAAGCGGCTGGACCCCACTTTTGATACCAAAGACCAAGGCTACGCCAGCTTCCCCGAGATGGTGCAGGCCTTTGACTCGCTGGTGGAGGCTCGGCCGGGAGAGTCCGATCCGTTGCTCAGACTTCGATAACGATTGGCTGCGTCTCAGCGCTCGCGCAGAGGTTTGAGCAAGTCAGACAAACCGTTGTGGTCGATCTCGTGCATCAGCCCCAGCAACCGCCCGATTTCACCCTTGGGTACGCCCTCGCGGACAAACCAGCGCAGGTAGTCGCCCGGCAAATCCGCCATCAGGCGACCCTTGTATTTGCCAAAGGGCATGGTGCGGGTCACCAGCAACTGCAGGTCTTCGGGATTCAGTTCAGCCACCGGCCCTCTTCACCACATGCCCCTGGCCCTTGAGCAGCTCGATCACCCGGTCGCAATGGTCGCCCTGCACTTCAATCACTCCGTCCTTGACCGTGCCGCCCGACCCACACGCGGTTTTGAGCTGCTTGCCCAAAGTCATCAGGGCCAGCGGGTCCAGGGCCAGGCCGCGCACCAAGGTCACACCCTTGCCAGCGCGGCCCTTGGTCTCGCGGGATACCCGCACCATGCCGTCACCGGCCGGGCGCGCCGCTTGCACGGCACAGCGGCAATCAGCTTTGGCTTGGCGGCAGGTGGGGCACATGCGCCCGCTGTCAGTGGAGTAGACCAAGCCACCGCTGGGAGATCTGGATTTCATGCTGCGTTGAGGTTGATGCGCCGTGACGCGCTAATTGGGGAAAAAACCAAGCCTCCAATTTTGAGGGCATTTTGGGCCGCAGGCTCACCGCCGACAATCACGCTTGTTTTTTTATTTCATTCACCCCAAGGAGACAAGACGATGGCGACCCATTTTGGCAAAGACCCCAACATGAAAAAGAGCAACCACGCTGAGTTGGAGCGGTTGAACCAGGAGCGCAAACAAAAACTGGCTGAAGCGGCTGTGAGGTTCAACCTGAAGAAGGCGGTGCCGGCTTCAAAGGCTGTTGAGGGCAAGTAATTTTTATGGAATGCGTCAGCCGTGAAACTAATGATTGATTTGGCATCGGTTGCTGCTCAGAATGTCGGCAAAAGACCCTTAGCCGACAGCCGCACTGTGCTTTCGAGGGTCAAGTCCGCAGCGGGAGCCGACATTCAAGAGCGTGGTCTAGTTTCGGTCAAGAGCGGCTTGCTACTTAGCAATTGGGTAACATAGGTCTGCTGAGGTAGTCGGGATTTTAGTACTGTATCAGGGCAATTGCATTTGAAAAATATTG
>CAZBKX010000591.1:0-2103 GCA_964492535.1 uncultured Rhodoferax sp.
TGCCCGAGATGCCGCGCGCGGAGATCATCGCCAAGTCCCTCACCGGGCGCGGTGCGCTGATTCACACCCGCAGCATGGAAGAGGCTTGCGAGATCAGCAACCGCATTGCGCCGGAGCACCTGGAGGTCTCCAGCCGCGAGCCGCACCGCTGGGAGCCGCTGCTCAAACACGCTGGCGCCATCTTTCTGGGCGCCTACACCAGCGAGTCCCTGGGCGACTACTGCGCCGGCCCCAACCACGTGTTGCCCACCAGCGGCACGGCGCGCTTTTCAAGTCCGCTGGGGGTCTATGACTTCCAGAAACGCAGCAGCCTCATTGAGGTCAGTGAAGCCGGTGCGCAAACTTTGGGGCTGATCGCCGCTGAGCTGGCCTACGGCGAAGGCTTGCAAGCTCACGCCCGCGCGGCTGAAATGCGCCTGGCCACCGTTCCCCCCATGCGAGGTGCACCATGACCACGCCGACCCGACAGTTGATTCGCCAGGATGTGCAGTCCATGCACGCCTACGCCGTTCAGGACGCCACCGGCATGGTCAAGCTCGATGCCATGGAGAACCCGCACCGCCTGCCCGAGGCCTTGCAGGCCGAGCTGGGCCAGCGGCTGGGGACGCTCGCGCTCAACCGTTACCCCGGCGAGCGGGTCAACGACCTGCGCCATGCGCTGGCCACCTACGCCGCCATGCCCGAAGGCTTCGACATCATGCTGGGCAACGGCTCCGATGAGTTGATCAGCCTGCTGGCGCTGGCCTGTGCCGTGCCGGTGGGCGCGAATGGGCAATCCCGACCCGCGAGCGTGCTGGCCCCGGTGCCTGGTTTTGTGATGTACGCCATGAGCGCGCAACTGCAGGGGCTGGCGTTTCATGGGGTGGCCTTGACCGCCGACTTTGAGCTGGACGAGGCCGCCATGCTGCAGGCCATTGCCGAGCATCGCCCTGCCATCACCTACCTGGCCTACCCCAACAACCCCACCGCCAATCTGTGGGATGACGCGGTGATCGAGAAGATCATTCAAGCCGTGGGCGAGCAGGGCGGCCTGGTGGTGATGGACGAGGCCTATCAACCGTTCTCCAGCAAGAGCTACATCGACCGCCTCGCCCGCCACAGCCATGTGCTGCTGATGCGCACGCTCAGCAAGTTCGGTCTCGCCGGGGTGCGTTTGGGCTACATGATCGGACCCCGGGCGCTGATCGCCGAGGTGGACAAGGTGCGCCCGCCGTACAACATCAGTGTGCTGAATTGCGAGTGCGCGTTGTTTGCCCTGGAACACCCCGACGTTTTCGCAGCCCAGGCCCAGGCGTTGCGCTTGCAGCGCAGCTTGTTGCTCGAAGCCCTGTCCCGGTTGCCGGGGGTGCAGGTGTTCCCCAGCGACGCCAACATGATTCTGGTGCGGGTGCCTAACGCCCAAAAGACCTTTGAGGGCCTCAAGGCCCGCCAAGTCCTGATCAAAAACGTGTCCAAAATGCACCCACTGCTGGCCAATTGCCTGCGTCTGACCGTGGGCACCGTCCACGAAAACCAGCAACTGCTGGCTGCCCTTGAAGCCTCACTATGACCACTACAACGCCCATGCTTAACCCCCGCACCGCCGAAGTCACCCGCAACACGGCCGAGACCCAAATCACGGTCAAGCTCAACCTCGATGGCACGGGGATTTCCAATTTGCGCACCGGCATCGGTTTTTTTGACCACATGCTGGACCAGATCGCACGCCACGGTCTGATCGATCTCGACATTCAGGCCGATGGCGACCTGCACATTGACGGCCACCATACGGTCGAAGACGTAGGCATTGCCTTTGGGCAGGCTGTGCACCTGGCAGTGGGCGACAAAAAAGGCATTCGCCGTTATGGCCATGCCTATGTGCCATTGGATGAAGCCTTGTCCCGGGTGGTGGTGGACATGTCGGGCCGCCCCGGCCTGGTGATGAACGTGCCCTTCACCAGTGGCGCCATTGGCAGTTTTGACACGCAGCTCGCGCACGAGTTTTTTCAGGGCTTTGTGAACCACGCCTTCGTGACGCTGCACATTGACAACCTGCGGGGCGAAAACGCCCACCACCAGGCCGAGACCGTGTTCAAGGCCTTTGCCCGTGCCCTGCGCAGCGCC
>CAZBKX010000592.1:0-1824 GCA_964492535.1 uncultured Rhodoferax sp.
GACGCTGACCACCTCTTCGGCTGTGCCAGAAGCTGAACAGGAAGCGAGCATCCCAATTAGCCGAGCCAACATGCACATGGGGTGGGCAATGCTCGTCTCGTGTCAGGATGGCGATCATAGTCTTGCTAATAGTTATCCCCATATTGTCCGTGAACCAAGTCCGATTTGAGTTGTCTGATTGCTGTAGAAAACCTATTCAGGTAATATTTAGTCTGGAGGAGTGGTGTCATGAACGCTGAGTGGATGTTGGATGCCCGTAAAATTCCTGATGAAGTCATGAACTACCTACGGCGGATTGCCGTTCAAGCGGTAGAAGAAAAGCACTATAGTCCAGAGCTAGTGGCTGATTTATTCGGTATCGATCGAACGAGCATTTATGACTGGCTTCGCAAATATCGTCATGAGGGGGAAGAAGCCTTAGATACCCGTAAAGCCCCTGGGGCACCGTGGGTGATCACCCCCGATATTGATCAATGGTTGAAAGACACGATAGTGAATTCGACGCCTGCTGATCATGGTTATGATACCGTTTTATGGACTTTAGAAATCATCGTTGATCTACTGAAAACACGATTTGATCTGTGGATTTCGGATGCGGCTGTGCGCATTCACTTGCATCGCTTAGGGTTGAGCTGCCAGCAACCGTGTTATCAAGCCTTAGCACAAGATCCGGAACGAGTTAAAAAGTTTCTAGATGAAGAATTCAAAGATATTCAAAAGCTTGCACAGGAATTAGGTGCTGATATTGCATTTGAAGATGAGTCATGGATTCAAGGCAACAGCCGTTCAGGACGGACGTGGGGTTTAGTGGGTCATCCCCCGCAAATTAAAGTCAGTGACGATCAAGGCGGGTTCCATGTTCTATCGATGGTGACGGCAGCAGGTGAATTGATTTTTGATATGACGACGGAGAAAATGGTGAGTTCAGTTTATATAAAATTTCTGGAGAATGTGTTATCTGAATGGACTCATCCATTAATCGTAATTACCGATAATGCATCTTATCATACGTCGAATGAGGTAAAGAAATTTATTGAGGATCATGCGCAACAAATTCGCTTATTTTTTCTTCCGCCCCATTCACCTAAATTAAATCCAGATGAACAAGTTTGGAACGAAATTAAACATCGCCAGTTAGAAAAGCAGCCGATTAAAAATAGAAAAGATTTCAAAAATAGGGTCCAGTCTGCCCTGAAAAAATTACAGGAATGCAAAGAAAAAGTTCAGTCATTTTTTGAACTTAAGGATACTCGATATGCTGGTCTTAAACCATCTTCTGCATAGGTTATGTAGGGATAACTATTAGCGAGACTATTGGAGGAGTTGGGCCAGATACTCGGTACTCCGAGCCGCTCTCAGTCGCTTATTTTTGATGCCTAAACGAGTCTCATCATTCCTCAGTAAATTTAAAGCGATATGCCTAAGTACGGCCATATTTTCTGGAGCATGTCCCGTCCGAATCCGTGATTCATCTTCTCGAAAACCAATATCGAGTACCCAGTGTACGGTGTTTTCAATGCCCCAATGGAGTCGAACTGCTTTCGCAAATAACTGAACATTATTTTCCAAGCTAGAAATAAAAAATCGGCGCTCAATCGAGGTTTCACCTTTGACCGTTCGCTGTGATTCTACCATGCCAATCGACTTCAAATTTTTCCAAGGACGGGTATTCTCAAATTCAGAGATCTGATCCGTGATCCAGTAGCGGCGAATCTCTAATCGCCCGTGATTTTTTGTTTCCGTTTGACAATAATTCATCGAAGATCCTTGAAAATTATTCGCTTCTGCTTTCAAAAAAAAGGTTTCAACCTAATGAAAAATCAT
>CAZBKX010000593.1:0-1933 GCA_964492535.1 uncultured Rhodoferax sp.
CTGCGCAGGAAGTTCGCCGGCAAGCCCGAGCACGTGGTCAATTACTTCTTCTTCGTCGCCGAGGAAGCGCGTCAGATCATGGCGCAGCTGGGCATCCGCAGCTTCAATGAACTGATCGGCCGCGCCGACCTGCTGGACACCCGCAAGGGCATCGCGCACTGGAAGGCGCGCGGCCTGGACTTCACTCGCATCCTGCACCAGCCGGCCGCACCCGCCGACGTGCCGCGTTACCAGGTCGAGACGCAGGACCACGGCCTGGCGCGCGCGCTGGACGTGAAGCTGATCGAAAAGTGCCGCCCGGCCATCGAACGCGGCGAGAAGGTGCAGTTCATGGAAGAGGCGCGCAACGTGAATCGCAGCGTCGGTGCCATGCTCTCCGGCGAACTGATCCGCCAGCGGCCCGAAGGCCTGCCCGACCACACCATCTTCATGCAGATGGAAGGCAACGGCGGCCAGAGCTTCGGCGCCTTCCTGGCCAGCGGCATCACGCTGTACATGATCGGCGACGCCAACGACTACACCGGCAAGGGCCTGTCGGGCGGCCGCGTGGTGGTGCGACCCAGCATCGAATTCCGCGGCGACGCGACCCGGAACATCATCATCGGCAACACCGCGCTATACGGTGCCACCAGCGGCGAAGCCTTCTTCCGCGGCGTCGCCGGCGAGCGCTTCGCGGTGCGGCTGTCGGGGGCCAGCGCGGTGGTCGAGGGCACGGGCGACCACGGCTGCGAATACATGACCGGCGGCACCGTGGTCGTGCTGGGCAAGACGGGGCGCAACTTCGCCGCCGGCATGAGCGGCGGCGTGGCCTACGTCTATGACGAGGACGGCCACTTCGCGCGCCGCTGCAACCCCAGCATGGTCACCCTGGACAAGGTGCTGCCGCGGGCCGAGCAGGCCGGTCCGGCCGTCGGCTGGCATCAGGAGACGGCCGACGAGACGCTGCTGAGGAAGCTGGTGGAGGACCACCACCGCTGGACGGGATCGCTGCGCGCGCGCGAGGTCCTGGACCAGTGGGCCGTGGCGCGCACGAAATTCATCAAGGTCTTCCCGCACGAGTACAAGCGCGTGCTCGTCGAACGCGCGGCGCGGGCCGAAGCGGCGGCCGCCACCGGCAAGGCCAGCGCCGGCGCAGCCGCTGTCGCCGCCAAGTAAGCAGAGGAAACGAGATGGGCAAGGTCACGGGATTCCTGGAGTTCGAACGCCTGGAAGAGGGCTACGAACCGGTGCCGACGCGGCTCAAGAACTGGAAGGAGTTCGTCATCACGCTGGCCGAGGACCAGGCCAAGATCCAGGGTGCGCGCTGCATGGATTGCGGCACCCCGTTCTGCAACAGCGGTTGCCCGGTCAACAACATCATCCCGGACTTCAACGACCTCGTGTACCGCGGCGACTGGCAAGGCGCCATCGAGGTGCTGCACCAGACCAACAACTTCCCCGAGTTCACCGGCCGCGTCTGCCCCGCCCCCTGCGAGGCCGCGTGCACGCTCAACGTCAACGACGACCCGGTGGGCATCAAGAGCATCGAGCACGCCATCATCGACCGCGCCTGGGCCGAAGGCTGGGTGACGCCGCAGGCACCGAAGGTCAGGTCGGGCAAGAAGGTGGCCGTGGTCGGCAGCGGCCCGGCGGGGCTGGCCGCCGCACAGCAGCTCGCCCGTGCCGGTCACGCCGTGACGGTGTACGAGAAGAACAGCCGCATCGGCGGCCAGCTGCGCTATGGCATCCCCGACATCAAGATGGAGAAGTCGCACATCGACCGCCGCGTCGCCCAGATGCAGGCCGAAGGCGTGGTCTTCCGCACCGGCGTGCTGGTGGGCGCGTGGCCTGCCGACGGCCCCGGCCGCAAGGTCACCAACGACGCCACCGAGACCATCGGCCCCGACCAGTTGAAGGCGGAGTTCGATGCCGTGCTGCTGAGCGGCGGCGCGGA
>CAZBKX010000594.1:0-1709 GCA_964492535.1 uncultured Rhodoferax sp.
CAAAAACCGTCATGAAATTCAAATCGGCACCAAATTTTTTCGGCCGCCAACCCGCATGGCTATTGGGTTTGCGTCAAATCACAGCCACGCTCACCGGACACTAGTGGTGACGGATAGGAAATTCAACCACATGAGACCAAGTATCGCCCCTTGGAAGAGCCCTCACCCCACGTAGAAACCCTCACCGCGCCCGCGGTAAGGCCGTGCCTGGCCGATCCACCGCCAAAATGCGCGGCTCACAAAAGGGATTGGCGGTGCGCCGGGGATGCCGGGCGCATAGCTACCCGGCAGCGAGTCTGAGTCACCGTTTTGCCCGGTCACCAGTTGATGCGCTGATCGACCTCAAAGTCCGGTGCCGGTTGCGCCGCCAGATCCCAATCGGGCTCAATGTGCACCCCGTCATCTGTCTGCGCATCACCGCAGTCATCCCACAACGGTGGCCCGCGCGCCGGGGCGATGTGTGTTGGCTGCGAGCCCACCCCGATGTGATCAAGGATCTTCCTGATCTGCATGCCATCGGTAATGAACGCGATCAGGCGCATCTGCCCACCACACAGCGGGCACAGCAGCGGAAAAACCGCGTCTGATAGAAACGTCATTGCGAGGAGCGTAGCGACGCGGCAAACGGCCCACAGGTAGTGCGCCGGTGAACGCTTGGGTGGCGCGGGCGCGGGCGTGGGTGAGATGGCATGGCCCAGCGGCACCACTGCAGGCGCGCCCTCGCCCGTGGCGGCTGGCTCGGTCTGCACCACGACTTGCTTGGCCGGTGCAGCCAGCGCCACCGCCGCAGCCCTGAGCGGCGAGTTTGGTGCCAGCACACCAAAGTAGCGGTGCCGGTGGGTGCGCGGTGGTGGCACCAAGGCTGCAATGCGGGCTATCAGTTCCAGTGGTGTGAGCGTGATCTCGTCCACCCTGGGACCACGCTTGTCGCTGGTGGGCTCGCTGTGTTGTTTCGCGCAGCGGTACACCAAATCGCATCCCTCTTAGCGAAGGCGTTCACAAGCAAAGGGTGGGCGGGCGAAATAGCGCAACAGCCGCTCCAGGGCTGCGCGGTCGTCTGCCTCGCTGCGCACACCCGCGTCCACCGAGAAGCCGCTGCGCTGGTAGGCCAGCATCTCTTTGGCGTCACAACTCTGCAGCAGCCCCCAGCCCACGAAG
Organism: uncultured Rhodoferax sp.; assembly: GCA_964492535.1. Taxonomy (GTDB): domain Bacteria; phylum Pseudomonadota; class Gammaproteobacteria; order Burkholderiales; family Burkholderiaceae_C; genus Rhodoferax. Next base: position 1,159 of record CAZBKX010000594.1, read on the forward strand.
GCGCGCAGGATACGTCGGCGCAAATCGGTCTGTACCTGGGCCACAGCGGTGGCATCGATGGCACTGGCCGGGTGAAAGACGATGCCCGGTGGTGAGGACTGGGCATCGGTGTCGCCCCAGGGCTGTTGGATTGCAGGCTTTGCCCAATGACCCGCAGAAAAAGACGCAACACCATGTTCAGTACCGCCCCGTCGCGCTGCATGAAATAGCGCAGCCGCTTTGGCACCGAGAGCACCCACTGGCGCCATTCACTCCTGCAGCTTTGGTTGGCTTGACCTTCCCGTGTTTGGAGTTGCCCCATGAGTCGTGCCACGCCGCGCAGGTGGCCGATCCGGGGTTTGACCTGGGGAGTTTGCTGGCGAAACGAATTCCGGGCGGCTCAACCCGGGAACCGCCCTCGATCCGCGTGGCGCACAGGAGACGCCACGCGCTGCCGTTCCTTGCCCGCCGGCTCAGGCGGCTGACGCCCGCTGCAAACGATCCCGCACGCCATCCCACTCGGGCGCATCGGGCGGGGTCTCAATCCAGATCAGCTTGACGCCTTGCGCATC
>CAZBKX010000595.1:0-1536 GCA_964492535.1 uncultured Rhodoferax sp.
TCGTCGTCGCTGATCTTCAGGTCGGCGGCCCGCGGCATCTGCGCCGGGTCCTTGATGGCCGCGATCTGGGCGTTGCGCCAGGTTTCGAGCGCCTTGGGTGCGGTCGTGTAGTGGCCGTGGATGTCGATGATCAAGCCGGTCTCCTCTTGTTCGCCGCGCACTCAGGCCGGCGCCATGCCGTGGCGGCGCTTGGTCTCGGCGGCCGCGGGCGAGTTCATGAAGTCGAGCAGGGCGCGCACCGCGTCGCCGTGCACGGAACATGCGCACAGGCCGGCCGAGAAGGTGGTGATGAACGCGACTTCCTCAGGCAGCGTTCCGATCACGTCGATGCCGTCCAGGTGCATCAACTCGCTGAGTTGCTGGAAACCGAGCTCGACCTCGCCGCGCGCCACCAGGCGACCCACCGGCACGCCCGGCGGCGGCTGCACGATGCGGTCACGAATCCGCTCCACGAGGCCCCAGCGCTGGAAGAGCGTGGCCAGGTGCGTTCCGCTCGGCCCGGTGGAATAGCCGATGCTCCGTGCAGCCTCCACGGCCTGCCGCAGCGACGCCTCCGAGCCCACCTCCGGGTGTGGCGCGCCGGCCCGCACCGCGATCGCCACCGGCGAGCGCACCAGGTCGACCCGGCTGCCGGCAACGACGTGGCCCGAGGCCACAAGCCGGTCGATCGCGTCGGACGCGAGCACGACGACGTCGAACGCGTCGCCGGCCTGCACGCGCCGGGCCGCATCGACCCCGCCCACCGAATCGATCGCCACGGTGCAGCCTGCCTGCCGCGCGTAGGCGTCGGCGAGTTCGGCCAGCACCTGGCGCGTGGCCATGGACGAGATGCCGGTGATCTTCGATGTCATGTCTTACCAGGCGGCCAGGTCGGCAGGCAGGTCCGGGGGCGCGACGGTCCGTGCGGTCGACATGCGACGTCCGCGGCGAAGCGTCATTCTGAACAGCGCGAACCATACATCAACGCCGACCCGGCGCCGTTCACGGCGTCCTCGCCCGGGCGGCCGCTTCGTTGCGTCGCGGTAGGCCGCTGTCGTGCTGTCGCGGTTGTGCTTGCGCTCTCACCCAGCTTGAGTAGCATCTGTGATTGAGCCGAGCGCCAGTTACCGCGACCCTCGCAGACTGGCGTCATACCCACACTTCAGGAGAGTCAGAAATGCGTCGATCGAACCGTTGGTCCTTGCTCGCGTGCGCCGCGGCCGTGACCGTGCTTGCCGCGTGCGGCAGCCTGTCCGGCAAGTCCGGCATGAGCTTCTTCGTCACCAGTGCCGGGCCAGGCAATGGCGGTGACCTGGGCGGTCTGGCCGGTGCCGACCGACACTGCCAGTCGCTGGCCTCGGCGGTCGGGGCGGGCCACCGCACGTGGCGGGCCTACCTCAGCGCCCAGCCCACCGCCAGCCAGCCCGGCGTGAACGCACGTGACCGCATCGGTACCGGCCCGTGGCAGAACGCCAAGGGTGTGGTGATTGCCACCGACGTGGCGCAATTGCACGCGTCCAACAACATCAACAAGCAGACGGCGCTCACCGAGACCGG
>CAZBKX010000596.1:0-2723 GCA_964492535.1 uncultured Rhodoferax sp.
AACCCTGCCAGGATTTTTAGCGTTTCCCGCTTTGGCCCCTGTCCTGACGAAAATCATGGAGAAATATCGCCGCCATGACCCTCCTCCTGAGGTAGAGCAGATGGCAGCGTGAAAAGATTCGGGGAACTTGGCACTGTCAAGCTGATATCTCCGGCGCGACACTTCGCCCGGCCGAGAAAGAAAACGCCCCCAAGGCGACCCCGAATTCGGTGCAAAATCCAAAAATGCCCAGACGCCACCAACACCTTCACCCCGCGCGCGCCCCCGCCCCCACCCGACCCGCCGCCACCGTGCTACTGCTGCGTGATGGCGCAGCCGGGCTGGAGGTGCTGATGACGCGCCGCTCCATGACGGCCAGCTTTGCACCGGGCGCCTATGTGTTTCCTGGCGGCGGCGTGGACGCGCTGGATGCCCAGAGCCACGCACAAGCCAGCCGGCGCAGCACGCAAAGCGAGCTGCACCTGACCCAGGCGATTGCGGCCATTCGGGAGAGTTTTGAAGAACTGGGCGTGCTGCTGGCCCGCCACGCGGACGGCGGATTAGCCAGCCAGCACGACATTGCGGCACTCAGCCGCAGTGCGCCCTTTGTGAGTCAATGCCAGGCCCGGGGGCTGACCCTGGCGGCAGCGGAGGTCTTTGTGCTGGCCCACTGGATCACCGACCGTGACCTGCCGCGCCGCTTTGACGTCCCTTTTTTGGTGGCCCGCATGCCCGGGGGCCAAACCCCCGTGGCCGACGAAGCCGAGCAGTTTGAGCCGGTGTGGGTGCGCCCGGCCGATGCGCTGGCGCGCCATGCAGCGGGGCAGTTTTTCATCATCTTCCCGACCATTCGCACGCTGGAGCGCCTGCTGGACCACACCACGGTGGACGACGTGCTGCAGCTGTGCGCTGCCACCGAGCAGCCCCTGTGGACCAGTTGCCCCCGTGCCGGCATGCTGGCCGGCCGCGAGGCCCGCTACATGGAACATGAACAGCCCTACGGCGAACTGGCGCTGGTGTGCCCGGACGGACAGATCGAACATGCGCTGGACTGGCAGACCGAGCAGCCCGTGGCGTTGCTGAAAAACGTGATGCGCCTGACCGCCCCCAATCCTGGCGTGATGACCGGCCCCGGCACCAACAGCTACCTGGTGGGCGACCCCGACACCGGCTACATTGCCATCGACCCCGGTCCGGCCGACCCGGACCACATCGACAAACTGTGGCGTGCCGCCCGCGGCGACATCCGCATGATTGTGTGCACCCACTCGCACCCGGACCACTCGCCCGGTGCACGGCCCCTGCAAATGCTGTGCGAGCAGCACGGCAAGGCCACGCCACCCCTTCTGGGCCTGCCAAGCGCCCCCACCGCCCGCACGGCCAGCGAGTTCACCCCTGACAGGTCGCTCCTGAATAATGAGCTGCTCACCCTTAAAAGCTGCCGGCCAGAGGCTGATTTGGCATTAAATTCATGCCATACACTGCAAGTGATCCACACCCCCGGCCATGCGGCCAACCACCTGTGCCTGGTGTTGCAGGAAGACGGTTTGCTGTTCAGTGGCGACCACATCCTGAACGGCAGCACCACCGTGATTGACCCGCCGGATGGCGACATGACGGCCTATCTGGAGTCCCTGGACCGGCTGGCCCAGGCCTGCGCCGAGCAGCACATCGACTTCATTTTGCCGGCCCATGGCTACGTGATGGGCGGCTACGAGGGAGAAGCCGCTGGAGCCATCGCCCACCTCAAGGCGCACCGCCTGAAGCGCGAAGCCAAGATCCTCAAGGTCATGCAGGCGCAGCCTCAGGGCACGCTGGATACCTGGGTCCAGAGCGCCTACGACGACGTACCGCCGCGCCTGTGGCCAGTGGCCAAGCGCTCGCTGATGGCCCATGTGGCGCGCATTGAAAGCGAGATGCTGCTGGGGTCCTAGGCTTGCGGGTTACCCAAGCGGGTAGAGGGCGCCACTTGAAATAGATCAGGGACGTGCCCAGCTAGGGGTCTGTTGACCACTCACCTCAAGGGACAGACCGTTGCCTGCTTTCATCCTCACCTGTCTGGCCCTGCTGCTTATGGCTTGGTTCATGGGCCAGCCCTACTTGCTGGAGCGCAAACGCCGCGCTATTCGGGCCCGGCCTTTTCCGGCGGCCTGGCGAGCCATCCTCAAACGCCGCGTGCCCTGCTTTCGCGCGCTGCCAGCCGACCTGCAGCTGCAGCTCAAACGGCACATCCAGGTTTTTTTGGCTGAGAAGGCGTTTCTGGGCTGCGACGGCCTGGAGATCACCGACGAGATCCGCGTGACGATTGCCGCCCAGGCCTGCCTGTTAATCCTGAACCGCCCGACAAACTACTACCCCGGCCTCACCCAGATTCTGGTTTACCCGAGACCCTTTGTTGCGCCACGCAGGCACACCGATGAGGCGGGCGTGATCCACCACGGCCATCAGGTTCTGTCGGGTGAATCCTGGTCGCAAGGGCAGGTGATTCTGTCGTGGCAAGACACCCTGGACGGCGCTGCTGCGCCCCATGACGGACAAAACGTGGTGATCCACGAATTTGCCCACCAGCTCGACCAAGCCACAGGCAGTGCCAACGGCGCTCCCGCATTGGCGCGCCGGGCGCATTACGAGCGCTGGTCCGCTGTGCTGGGCGCCGAGTTCGAAACCTTGCAAGCCCGCACCGCGCGCCGGGAGGACACTTTGTTCGACGACTACGGCGCCACCGACCCGGCCGAGTTTTTTGC
>CAZBKX010000597.1:0-3565 GCA_964492535.1 uncultured Rhodoferax sp.
GCGCTCTCAAGGGGGTCGATGGCTTCATCGTATTGGCCGGCCTGGTTCAGCAGCTGCCCCAGTGCATATAGAAAGGGGGGGTGCTTGTGACACAGGGGCTCCAGGCTGCGCAGGGTGGCCAGGGTGGTATCAAGGGGCTGGCCGATGGGGAGTTGGTCGCACAGGGGGGTGGGGGTGGTTTCGGCGGCCAGGGTGTGGCTGCTTAGCAACAGGCCGAGCAGGCAGCTGGCTGCACGCTGTAGGGTGGCGTGCATGGGTAGTTCACGGCGGGGGTTAAACACAGTCGCGCAGGGGGTAGGCGTAGATGTGGTTGGGGGTTTTAAGCCCTTCCAGCAAGAAAACGCCTTGCGACACCAGCCTGTGGCTGCCCAGGCTGGCGGCAATGCCTTCGCCCAGCAATATGGGGTGGGCCAGCTCGATGGTCATGTCTTGCAGGAGCGCCGCCATGGTGACGGGGTGGCCTATGGCCAGGTGGGTGCGACGGCGGGCGAGCCCGAAAGAGCCTACGGTGGCGAGGCCGGTCTCAAGCCCAATGCCCAGTACCAGCGGGGCCATGTCGTCGGGTTGCGGAGGGGGCAGGGTCTGGCGGCTCTCGCGCAGTATCTCCAGGGCGGAGGTAAGGGCTTGCTCGGGTTGTTTGTTGTTGGCTTCATGGCCCCACACGGCCAGTATGGCATTGCCCTGAAAAGACTCCACCATGCCGCCATGGTGTTCAACAATGCGGGTGACCATGGAAAAAAAAGCATGCAGCACGGCGGCTACTTCTTCGGGGGGGTGGGTTTCGCAGTACACGGCAAAGTTGCGAATGTCGGCAAACAGCACGGTAATGGTGCGACGTTTGACATCAATGGCGTCTGAGGGGTCTTGCAGCATCAGGGCGGCTGCCACGGGGCTTGGCAGGTAGCTGGCCAGGTGGTTGTAGATGCGGTCGCGCTGGAGTCGGTCTCGGGCGTATTCAAATAGCCCCAGGCACAGCGCAAACAGCAGGAGGTACAGGGCGGGTTGGACCCACTCAAACCACAGGCTATGGTGGGTGAGCAGCCAGCTTTTTACAAGCCACAACAACACGGCCAGGGCCAGGCCAGACAGTACCAATATAAAGACGGGCTTGCGCCGCAGCCGCCCTAATGCGGCCAGCAGCACGGTGCCCAAAACAGCAATGGCGGCTGCCAATGCGGGGGCCAGCCGGGGCTGCGCGGGCAGGGTGTCATCGAGCACGCCGCGCAGCAGCTGGGCGTGCACCATGAGGCCGGCGCTGTTGCCGCCAAATGGGGTGGCAATGCGGTCATTGAGGCCAAGCGCGGTGCTGCCAATAACTACCCAGGCGTTATGCAGCAGGTTTTTTGGGGTGCGGCCTGCCAGCACGTCAGCGGCCGAGAGGCTGACAAAGGCTTCAGGCTGCAATGTCCAGGGGACGCGCACCAGGCCTTGGGGGTCTAGCGGAATGCCTGTTTTGTCAAGACTGGGGGCACTCAGCTGCCAGGCGGGCCCCAGCAGACCCGTGCCAGCCTGAAGAGGCGCCACGGGCGTGCCAAGTGCTTTGGCCAGTGCGGCAATAAACAGGGCAGGGTAGGCTTTGCCGTCATGGCAAATGAGGGCGGGCTGGCGGCGCAGGTTGCCGTCTTCTTCAATGTGCGGGGTGATGTGGCCCACGGGCAGGCCGGCAAAAGCGGCCTCGTTGGCAATGTAGCCTTGCGCTACGGGGAGGTTGGCCGGGCAGGCGGCCCAGGGCAGCGGCGCGGCGGGCTGGCCGGTGGAGGCTTGGGTGTCGCGGTCAAAGGCAAAGGTTTGGGCCAGAACAGCGTTGTTTTTTTTGAGGCTGGCGATGAGTTTGGCGTCACCGGGGGTTGGGCCGGGAAAGATGATGTCAAGCACTTGCAGGCCGGCGCCTTCGGTGGCGAGTTTGTCGCTGAGTTCGGCTACGCGCTGGCGTGGCCAGGGCCAGGGGCCGAGTTGCTGCAGGCTGGCTTCGTCAATGTCAATGAGAATAACGCGGCTCTCGCGCGCGCTGCTAGCGCTGGCGCGCCAGGCCCAGTCGCCAGACCGTTCCTCAAGGGCTTGCAAGGTGGGTGCAAATACGAGGTTGGTAAGCCACCAAAGCCCGGTGGCAACAAGGGCAGCCCCAAAGGCTGCGACAAATGCGCCTTCCCAATTAACTAAACGACGCAATCAACGCCCCCATAGCGTGAGGCCGCTGATGGTGCCGCCGCTGAGGCGTTTTTCAAAGAGGTAGCCTGCCTGGGTGGCGTCGGTGCTCAAGGCGCCTGCAATTTGTTGGCTGGTGGTGTGGCTGGCAAAAGTGCCATCTGCGTTGACGGTGGCGGTGGCGGCAAAGGTGTCTTTGCCCAGCGAGGGGCTGGCCAGGTCCATTTGGGTGGCCAGGGTGTTGCGGGCAAAGTCGACCGTGAGTTTGGCGCCAGAGACGGTAATGGGCTCTACGGGGCGGCCTGAGCCGGTGGGCAGGGTGTAGTTGGCCGAGGCGTTGGTCAGGTTGAAGCTGGCGGTGTTGGCGGGGGGCGCGTAGTCTTTTTTGGTGGCTTCATCGCGGTACAGGGTGATGAAAAAGTTGCCGGCAACGGCGCGCTGCCCTGCGGCGCTGGCCTCGTCAAAGCGTGTGCTGATGGTGTTGGTGGGTACATTCCAGTCGAGCGTGTTGTGCAGCCAGACCAGTTGGGGCTTGACGGGAGCGGCAGGCACGGCGGGGGCCGCGGCAACTGCTTCTTTGGCTTGGTCGTTCAGGTCTTTGTGGATGATTTCGCTTGGGACGCTGCTTTCGGCCTGGCGGGGCTCATTGACTTTGCCCGGGCTGGTGTTGCGGGCCAGCAGGTCAACCTGCGGCACCAGGCGCGGCGAGCTGGCGTCGTTTTGCTTGAGGTACTCCAGCATTTGGCCGGGCATGTCGGCTGTGAGCAGGGTGGAGCGCCCGTTGGCGCATGGGCCCAGAGCCATGGCGCAATTGCCTTCCAGGGGGGACATGACAATGGCGCCGGTTTTAACACTCGCCAAGGTGTTGCCGCCTTCGGTTTTAACCACAAAGTCTGTGCCCTTGATGCCAATGGCGGCCACGGGGGTGTTCAGGCGAAAACGGTCGCGGTGGGCCTCCCCCCATTGGCCTGTGACGGACCGCATGACGCCGATGTCAAGCCGGAATTTGATGGCCGCCAGGTTTTGGGTGTCCTGGTTGCGGTAGTCCTCAATGTGCAGGCGGCTCAAGGGGCGGACGCTGACAAGCCCGCCATCCACAAAGCGCACATGCACGTGGCCGCCTGCGGTGGTTTCAATGCGGTCGCCAACGCGAATCAACTGCCCGCGTGTGGCGGCTTGCTCGCCCTGGGGGTTGCGCACGGTGCCAAGCCCGATGACGGAGGTGACTTCACCCACCACGCTGGCCGCCGCGCCGTCTGCTTGCGACGCTGCAGCAGGTAGCCCCAGCAGCACGCCCAGAGCGAGACAAACAGGAGTAACGGTTGCGTGGAAATGTAAGGTAGCCATAGCACCTCCGGGGGTTGGGGCTTTAAAAGAAAAGATTATAAAAAAAATGCGGTGCGCAGCGTGTGCCCACGGT
>CAZBKX010000598.1:0-3550 GCA_964492535.1 uncultured Rhodoferax sp.
CAGCCCCACCGTGCCTTGCCCGGCCACGATGTCGGCCTCGTCATACGGGTGCACAAACACCAGTTGCTGTTGCTCGGCCAGCATCAGCGCGTGGGCGCGGGCTTCGTCCAGGGTGTCGCCATGCAGCACGATCTCAGCCCCAAAACCGCGCGTGCGCTCTACTTTGACGCCCGGCGTGAAGCGCGGCATCACGATCACGGCGCGCAGCCCCAGGCGCTGCGCGTGGTAAGCCACCCCCTGGGCGTGGTTGCCCGCACTCATGGCAATCACGCCGCGCTGGCGCTCTTGGGGCGTGAGCTGGGCCAGCTTGTTGCACGCGCCCCGCTCCTTGAAGGAGGCTGTGAACTGCAGATTCTCGAACTTGAGAAACACCTGCGCACCGGTGATCTCGGAGAGCGTTCTGGAGGCCACAAAAGGCGTGCGCAGCAGGTGGCCTTGTAGGCGGTTGGCGGCGGCTTCGATGTCGGAGAGATGGATCATGCGCCGATTGTGCAACCGAATCCCAGGCCCCCGTGCGCTTTTTTAACGGCTGCGTGTGCCCAAAATGGCGGCGCCCACAATCATCACCGCGGCCAGCGCGACATTCCAGGTCAAGGCCCGCCCGCTTACCGCGATGAGCAAGGCGGTGGACAAGAGCGGCGTGAGGTAGCTCAGAATGCCGATCAAGCGGGCATCCCCGGTTTTGAGCGCCTTGTCCCACAGGAAAAACGCCGCACCCATCGGCCCCAGGCCCATGATGGCAATCAGCAGGCCGTCACGTGCACTCAATTCAACGGCGGGCTCCAGCCAGAAGTGACACAGCAGGGACAACACGCCCGACACCAGGGCAAAGCCCCCGATCGCTGCCATGGGAAACGCCGCGACCCGCCGGGTCAGTAAGGAATAGGTGGACCAGATCAACGCCGAGCCCAGCGCGGGCAAATAACCCCAGGCCCAGCCGGTCGCGCCCGGTGCGGCCTCCAGGGAGCTGGATCCCCCCAAAATCACCACAGCAGCACCGGCAAACCCCAGCAGGGCGGCTGCCACATGCACTGCACGCAGCGCCATGCCGGGCAGGATGACGGGCGCCAGCACCACCATCAGCAGCGGCCACAGGTAATTCACCAGATTCGCCTGAACCGGCGGCGCATGGCGCAGCGCCAAAAACAGCAGGAAGTGAAAACCAAACAGACCATAGACGCCCAGCGCCAGTGTGCTCAGCGGCACCTTCCACTGGGAGAGCCGAAAGCCCGAGAGCGGCAGGGCGATCAGGCTGCCCACCAGCAAGGCCAGGCCGGTCAGCAAAAACGGTGGCACGTGCTTGAGCGCCACGCCCAGCGCCGCCAGCGTGCCCCACAGGGCGATGGCACCCAGGGCGAGCAGGTTGGGGCTCATGGGGCCGGTTGGCTTATGGCGGGGCAGGCAAAGTCAAAAGAGGTCAATATTTTCATGAAATCAGCCTCTGGCCGGCGTTTTATATTGTTTTTATGGATCAAAACGATAGCGGCTTGAGCAGCTCTGCCAGGTCGTTTTCATTGAACAGCGGCGCCTTGCGCCCGACCGATTCGCTGTACATGCTGCTGGCGAGTTCGGCCTTGCGGGCTTGCAGCGCCAAAATGCGCTCTTCAATCGTGCCCTGTGCCACGAGCTTGACCACCCACACGCTTTGTTTTTGACCCAGGCGGTGGGCGCGGTCGGTGGCTTGGGTCTCCACGGCCGGGTTCCACCAGGGGTCGTAGTGGATGACGGTGTCGGCCTGAGGCAGGTTCAGGCCCACGCCGCCGGCCTTCAGGCTGATCAAAAACAGGGGCACCTGGCCGGAGGTGAACTGCTCCACCAGGGCCTCGCGGTTCTGGCTTTGGCCGGTGAGCTTGACCCACGGAATGCCCCGCTTTTTAAGCTCGACCTCAATCAGGGTCAGCATGCTGGTGAACTGCGAAAACAGCAGTATTCGCCGCCCCTCCCCCAGCATCTCGGGCAGCAGCTCCATCAGGTGCTCCAGCTTGGCGGAGGTTTTAACCTTTTTGGCCGCGTCGAGTTTGAGCAGTTTGGGGTCGCAGCACACCTGGCGCAGCTTCAGGAGCGCGTCCAGAATGGTGATTTGTGATTTGGCCAGGCCTTTGGTGTTGAGGGCCTCGCGCACGGTTTTTTCCATGCCCAGGCGAATGGTCTCGTACAGGTCGGCCTGCTTGCCGGCCAGCTCCACGCGCATCACGGTCTCAACCTTGGGCGGCAACTCGCCCGCCACCAGCGCCTTGGAGCGGCGCAGCATGAAGGGCGTGATGCGGGCGCGCAGTCGCGCCAGGCGCTCGGGGTTGCCTTGTTTTTCAATGGGGGTGCGAAACAGGTCCTGAAACTTCTTCTGGCTGCCCAGAAAGCCCGGCATCAAGAAATAGAACAGGCTCCAGATTTCCCCCAAGTGGTTTTCCATGGGCGTGCCCGACAAGCACAGGCGGTGGCGGGTGTTGAGCTGGCTGGCCACCTGGGCGGCCTGGGTGCTGGCGTTCTTGATGTTTTGCGCTTCGTCCAGCACCACGATGTGCCAGGGCGCATCCAGCCAGCCTTCGCGGTCGCGCTGCAGCAGGGAGTAGGGCGCAATCACGATGTCGTGCTGCGCCACGGTGTCGGTCACCTCGTGGCGGTCCTTGCCGTGTATGACCAGCGCGCGCAGCTGCGGGCAAAAGCGCTCGGTCTCGCGCCGCCAGTTACCCATCAGGCTCACAGGCGCAATGATCAGCGCCGGGTGGGTCAGGCGCCCGGCATCTTTCTCGATCTGGATGTGCACCAGGGTTTGCAGGGTTTTGCCCAGCCCCATGTCGTCGGCCAGAATGCCGCCCAGGCTGTGCTGACGCAAGAACTGCAGCCAGTTCACGCCCTGTTGCTGGTAAGGCCGCAAGCTGGCCTGCACGCTGGTGGGCACAGGTGCCACAGGTAATTCACTGTGGCCGGTGAGCTGTTGCACCATGGCGCGCAGGGCCTGCGCGCCCTCCCACACCGCGCCTTCGCCCAAGGAGGCCGTGGTGCGCATGGCGTCCAGGCGCGAGAGTTTCAGGGTCTCGCCCGAGAAGTCGTGGCTGCGGTCGCCCACCAGCTCCAAGAGCGCGGCCATCCAGGGTTTTAGGCCGTCAGTGGGCAGGCGGATGAAGCCGTTGCCCGTGGGTTTGCGCAGGTAAATGAACGGGGCGAGCTCGGGCAGGCCGGTGACCGGGTCCAGCTGGCTAGCGGCGGCTTGCGCAATCAGGGAAGGCAGCCAGGGCAGGATGTTGTGGCGCACGCCATCAATTTCCATGCCCAATGACAAGTCAAACCAGGGCGAGGTGGCGGCTTCTGGCGCCGCGTCATCCGTTCCATCGCCGTGTGGCTGCAGTTGCACATCCAGCGTGTCGGCGTGGCTGATCCAGTCCTGCAGGGTGTCATCGAGCGTGACGTCAAAGCCGGCCTGGCGCACCTCGGTAAAGTCGTCGTCCAGCCATTGCAGCCATTTTTGCTGCGAGGCCAGGCCTTCCATGCCAAAAAAAGCGCCCTGGTGTTGGTGTAGGCCCAGGTCGGCCAGACGGGTGACGAGGTCGAG
>CAZBKX010000599.1:0-5188 GCA_964492535.1 uncultured Rhodoferax sp.
GCCGACCCAGAAGCTCGACTGTGCCCGTGTGGGGCAGCACATGTGCCAGCGCCTTGAGCAAGGTCGATTTGCCCGCGCCGTTGGGGCCCACAATGCTGGTCCAGCGCCCATGCGGCAGCGCCAGGGTCATGTCGTGCAATATCTCGATGTTTCCGAGGCTAGCCGACAGATTTCTTGCTTGTAGTGCTATCGAATGTGTAGCGATATTCATGGAACACCGCCTGAGGTCAACCGGGTGTTGCGGTGCATCAGCCACAGCAGGTAGCCGCCACCCAGCACCGCCGTGAGCACACCCACGGGCAGCTCCTGGGGGGCAATAAGCCAGCGCGCCATGGCGTCGGCCGCCATCAATAAGGCGCCGCCCACCAGGCTGGCCAGCAGCATCAGGCCGCCATGCGTTGTTTTGATGATCGAACGCACCACATGTGGCGCTGCCAGCCCCACAAAAGCGATCAAACCCGTTTGCGCCACGGCCGTACCTGTAGCCAACGCCAGCACGGCCACCAACGCCACGCGCAACGGCCCCAGCGGCAAGCCCAGGCTGTGGGCGGTGGCGTCACCCAGACTCAGGCCATCCAGCACGCGCCCCATCAGGCCGGCAGCCACCGCGCACAACACCCACACCCCCGCCATCAGCAGGCAGGCCGTCCAGCCCACAAAGGCCGTGGAGCCGAGCATGAAAGCCTGCATGGCCTGCAGCGAATCGGGCGACATCAGCGTCACCAAATGCGTCATGGCACCCAGCACCACGCCCACCACCACCCCGGCCAGCAGCAGGCGCAGCGTGTGCTGAACCCCGCGTGAGAGAGCGAGGGTGAGCAGCACCGCCAGCACCGCACCGGTAAACGCCGCACCCGTCAGCCCCAGACGCACCAGCACGTTGCTGGAAAACACGCTCACCACCACACCACCATTCATCATGCTGCCACCCAGCATGCCGGCCCCGCCACCCCAAGCGGCCAGCACCAGCGCCACGCCCAGTGAGGCGCCCGAGGCACTGCCCAGCAGGTAGGGGTCAGCCAGCGGGTTGCGAAACAGCCCCTGCGCCACCGCCCCGGCCAACCCCAGCAAGGCCCCTGCCCCCCAGGCGCCTAGCGTGCGCGGTAAACGAATCTCCCACACGATCTGCCGCGCCATGGCATGCTGCGCCGGGTCTTGCGCGGGGTTGAGCAAGGGCTGCAGCAGGTTCTCAAACCCGGAGCTGCCCACGCATACCCCCAGCCCGGTCAGGGCGAAGCTGATGCCCAGCAGGACCCAGAGCAAGGGGGCGCGGCGCAGTCTCAAGGACGGCTCCCGGCGGCGGCCGTTGATTTTTTGGTGGGCGTGGGGGCTGCCTTGTCACTCAAGCACTGCGCCATGAGCCGTGCGCCTTCGGCCATGCGCGGGCCGGGGCGCACCAGCACATCTGATTGCGCCATGGGAAACACGCACACCCGCTGATCGCGCAGCGCCCGCATGCTGCTCCAGCCGGGGCGCTGCGCCATGCCGTCCACACTGCGCGCGCCGATCATGATCAAGTCAGGGTTGGCACGCACGATGTATTCGGGGTTGAGCTTGGGAAACGGCCCCAGCGTTGCCGGCAAGATGTTTTGCACCCCCAGGCGGGTGAGTGTTTCACCAATAAAGGATGACTCACTGGCCCCGTAGGGCCCCTGATTCACCTCGAAGTACACCCGCGTAGCCTTGGCAGATGCGGGCAGCGACTGGGCTGCTGCCGACACCCCTGCATCAATCGCCCGCCAAACATTGTGCGCGTCATTCACACCCAGCACCTGGCCCAGTTTGAGCATGACACGCTGCACATCGGCGTGGGTCTTGGGCTCCAGCGCTACAACTTTGAGGCCCAGCGAACGCAGCCGCTCCCCCGAGCGCGAGGACGTGGCCATCAGCACCACATCGGGCTTGAGCGCCACAATCGCCTCGATATTGGGATCCAGCCCGCCCCCCACTTTGGGAACTGTGGCCAGACTGGCGGGGAAATTTGAATACCGGTCCACGCCCACCAACCGGGCACACTGGCCCAGTTCGCACACGGTTTCGCTGAGTGAGGGCAACAGGCTGACGATGCGCTGCGGGGGCTGGTCAAAGTTGACCACCACGCCCCGGTCGTCGGTGACCTGCAGCGCGTGCGCACCGCCCACACTGCACAGGCTGGCCAGCGTCACAAGGCGAACTAGCCCTACACCCACCTTTACCCGAGTCCAGCCACCACGCCAGATCCCAGCGCGCCCCAGTCCGCCACTCATGGCGCGTCCTTCAAAGTCAAGGGCAAACCTGCCGCCATCAGAGTCACGCGCTGGCACACCCGCGCCACATCCTGATTCAGGCGCCCCAGCGCGTCCACAAAGGCCCGCACCTCGGCGCCCATCGGAATCACCCCCAGCCCGATCTCGTTGCCCACCAGCACCACAGGGCCGCGGGCTTGCGCCAAGGAATCCAAAAGCATAGCTATTGGTGCAATGGATACGACGGCTAGAGGCCTGTTTGGCTTTAAATTACCATTTAAAGCCGGCTCCATCGGCATTAGCCAGTGGGTAAGCCACAGGGTGAGGCAATCCACCACCACCAAGGTCTCCGGGCGGCTGTGCTTCTGGATCGCCTCACCCAGGTGGCGCGGCTCCTCCACGGTTCGCAAGCCGGGCACCCGCTCAGCGCGGTCACTCTGGTGGCGGGCAATGCGAGCGCGCATTTCCTCGTCCCAGGGCTGGGCGGTGGCAATCAATACCGCGTGGTGCGAGCCCGAGGCCGCCAGCCAGTCGTGCGCGAGCAGTTCGGCACGGCGCGACTTTCCGCTTTTCTGGCCGCCCAAAATGAGTTCACTGCGGGCCACGGCAGCGCTTGTCATTGCTCATTCTCCGCATTGGCGGGTCGTCCCAAGGCGCACATGGCCCCCTCGGAGGGCACGTTTGGGCTCCAGTCCATCACGATGCGGTGCAATTGCGCCAGGCCATCGGTCAACGCCGCCGGACCAGGTTGCAGGATGTCGACCGACTTGATCTCAAAGAGTTGCCCGTTTTTGACCGCGTTCACCCCCTCCCAACCCGCGCGGGCAGCCACTTTTTCAGGACGAAACTTCTTGCCGCACCAGGAGCCAATGATGATGTCGGGGTTACGCCTCACGATCTCGGCGCTGTTGGCAATGATGCGGTTCTTGCCCAGCGACTGCGCGGCCAGTTCAGGGAAACAGTCGTCCCCGCCCGCTACGCCCATCAGTTCAGACACCCACTGGATGGCGCTGATGTGCGGCTCGTCCCATTCTTCAAAGTAGATGCGGGGCCGCCGGGGCAAGGCTTCTGCTGCTTTTTGTATGTCGGCCAGTTGTCGTTGAAGCGTTTGAATCAAGGCCAGGCCCTGCGCGCCCTGCCCCACCATGGCGGCGACCTGGAACATCATCGAAAAAATCTCGGCCACGCTGCGCTGGTTAAAGATGGTGACCTGCACGCCTTGGCGAATCAATGCGCTGGCAATGTCGGCCTGCATGTCGGAAAACCCGAAGACGCAATCCGGCTCTAACGCCAGAATTTTGTCGATCTTGGCGCTGGTGAAAGCGCTCACCCGGGGCTTCTCAGCCCGCGCCTGTTTGGGTCGCACGGTGTAACCCGAAATACCCACGATGCGATGCTCCTGCCCCAACAGATAAAGCCACTCGGTGGTTTCTTCGGTCATGCAGACGATGCGCTGCGGGCCTTGCGCAAAAGCGAAGTCTCGACTCATGCAGCACCTCCCGCGGCAAAGTGCAGACACGGTGCCGGGTAAGTGGAGTCCTTCACTTACATGGCCCAGGAAAGGGACACAAACGCATTGCGCCCCGGGGTCGAATACGCGTTGGCCAAACTGTAGTTGGCGTCTGTCAGGTTGTTGATGCGGCCCAGCAGGGTGAGGTCTTTGCGCACTTTCCATGTGGCACCCACATTCAGCAAACCGTAACCGGCCAGGGTATCGCGCCCGTTGAAGGCCAAATTATTGTCCTCCCGGTTACTGGAGAGCTTGAGTTCCCCAAACACACTGACAGCCCCCATGGCGTGGCGGGCCTGCAGGTTCAGCACGTTTTTGGCCACGCGCACCAAGCGCAGGTCACTGGGTTGGCTGCGTGGGTCGGTATGGTCAAAGGATGCGCTGTAATGCGTATTGCCCACCTGGGTGTCGGCGCTCAGGGTCACGCCACGCAGCACGGCCATGGCGCTTTGCACATTGGTTGCCGGCAGAATAAAGCCCTGAATTTCGTTGCGGTACACCACCGCACCCAGGTTCAGGCCTCCCGCGCCATACCGCAGGCCCAGTTCGGTTGCCCGGTTGCGCTGGGGCGTCAGGTCCGCATTGCCAAAACCGGGGAAGTACAGCTGGTTGAAGCTGGGGGCCTGAAAACTGGTGCCCAGGCTGGCCACAGCCCGCAAGCCGTCGCCCAGTTTGTAGCCGCCGGACAATGCCCAGTTGTTGAAGCTGCCAAACTGCGAGTTCTTGTCGTTGCGGGCCACCAGCAGCGCATTCCAGGCGTCCCGGTCCAAGGCGTAGGAAGCCATCACGCTGCGAATGTCACGTTCCTTGACCTGGTAATTGGTGGCGCTGTCCACCGCCTCGGAGCGATTCTCCAGCAACACCGACAGCACATCTTTGCCGATGGTGATGTCATTTTGCCAGGTGGCCTGCGTGCGTTGTGTGTTGAACTGGCTGCTGCCCCCCAAAGCGCCATCGGTCACCCGCCGGTACTCGGTCACGGATTCCTCGTCACTGCTGCCCAGAATCAAGGTTGACTTCCAGTTGGCCAGCCACTGTGCATTCCATTTCAGGTAGGCGTTGTTCAGCACCGGGCGGGCGATGGCATCGGCGGTCAGCGAGGTCAGCGCCAGCGGATTCGGAAATGGCCGAGCGTCAAATTGGTATTCCGACTCGCTGCGCAGCAGGCCCAGAGTCAGCTGATGGTCTTTGGACCGCCTGGCCGTCAATTTGGCGTCCACGCTGTTGCTGCTGAAACCGTCCTTGTCTGGATTGAAACTGCCCGCAGCCGGGTTGTTCAGTACGCTGATGCCGGTGGCTTGTTCGCGTGAAACGCCCAGGCTATAGCCCAAATTGCCCGTACGCCCCCGGAGTGAGGCGCTGGCCTGGCGTTGCCCGTCCGAGCCCGCGCCCGCAGACGCGCTCGTCTGCAGACCCTCGGTCGGTTCGCGGGTGAAAATCTGAATCACCCCAC
>CAZBKX010000600.1:0-5717 GCA_964492535.1 uncultured Rhodoferax sp.
CAACTGGCCTCCCGGGAGCAAGCTTACGCCCAAACCTGGGCCCGCATCATCAAGGCCAGCGGTTTTCAAGCGCAGTAAACCGCGAGGAGCCGCGCCGGTAGCCAAGCTCTCGGGGAGCTTGGCTACCGGCGCGACGACACCACAATGCCGCTGACAATCAGGCCAAAGGCCAGCACGTGAAACAAGCGGGGGGCTTCGCCCAAAAAGGCAGTGGAAAGCAGGGCGGTGAACAGCGGTGTCAGGTTTGAGAAAAAGCCGGCTGCCGCCGGGCCCGCCCGACCCACACCGGCACCCCAGGCGCGGTAAGCCAGCACGGCAGGGCCTGCGGCAATGAAGGCCAAAGCGGCGAGCAGCGGCCAACCCCACTGAATGTGACCCCGGCCCAGCGCCCACTCGCCACTGGCAAACAGGCCTGACCAAACCAGCCCGAAGGCCACTTGTGCCAGCAGAAAGGCCGACCAGTCGGCCCGGATGGAGGCAGGTTCCGTAGTGGGGCGCGACAGCATCCAGCTGTAAAAGGCCCACGCGGCAGAAGCCATCAGGATGTACACATCGCCTGGCACCAGCCGCACCTGCAGCAGCAATTCGATTTGTCCCCGGCACAGCACCACCAGCACGCCGCAGATCGACAGTGCCGCTCCCAGCCACTGGCGTGGCGAGATCTGCGCACCAAAAAAGAAGCGGCCAATCAGCAGCATCCAGACCGGCATGCTGGAGCCCACCAAGGTGACGTTGAGCGGAGTCGAGGTGTTGAGCGCGAGGTACAGCAAGGCGTTATAGCCCCCCACGCTGAGCAGCCCCAGCATCGAAAAACGCCGCCAACTCGCCCACATGAGGCTGTCCCGCTTGAGCACAGCACCGGCCAGCGGCAGCAGCAGGGCCAAGGCCAGCGACCAGCGCAGCAAGTTCAGCGTCATGGGCGAAACCAGCTCACTGGCCAGCCGGCCCACGACGGCATTGCCCGCCCACAGCAGGGGCGGCAGGGTCAGCAGCAGGGCAGCAGTAGGGGTGAGTTTTTGGGTCATGCCACGGGCATCAAGTCGTTTGAGCGCCGAGCAGCGCCTCAAACTCGGCCAGCGGGGTAGGCTTGCCGAACAGGTAGCCCTGGTAAAGGTAGCAGCCATGCTGAGCCAGGAATTCATGCTGTGCGGGGGTCTCCACGCCTTCGGCGATCACTTCAAGGGCCAGATTGCGGGCCATGCCGATGATGGTTTGCACGATGACGCCGTCAGAGTGCTGGATGCCGATGTTGCGCACAAACGACTGGTCAATCTTGAGCTGGTCCATCGGCAGGCGGGTCAGGTAGGCCAGCGAGGAGTAGCCGGTGCCAAAGTCGTCCATGGAGAACCGCACGCCCGCGGTCTTGAGTTCAGTCATCTTGGCAATGGTGTCATCCATGCTGTCCAACACCACCGATTCGGTGAGTTCGAGCTTGAGCAGTCGGGCATTGATCCCCGTCTCCCTGATCACCTCAGCCACTTGGGTGGCAAACGTGTGCTGGCGAAACTGGCGCGCACTCACGTTCACTGACAGATGGAGGTCGCGGGTTGAGATATCTTGCTGCCACAGGGCAAGTTGTTGGCAGGCGGTGCGCAGCACCCAGTGCCCAATGGAGAGAATCAGGTCGCTCTCTTCGGCCAAGGCGATGAACTCGAAGGGCGGGACCATGCCGCGCACCGGGTGATGCCATCGAATCAGGACCTCGGCACCCACCAGGGCACCCTGGTGCTCAAACTGGGGTTGGTAGTACAAGGAGAATTGATCCTGTGTCAGCGCTGCCCTCAGGTCTTGCTCCATCTGAACGCGCGCGGTAATCGTGGCCTGCATCTGGGGGTCGAAGAAACACAGCGCATTGCGCCCGCTCTCCTTGACCTCGTACATGGCGATATCGGCCTGCTTGAGTAATTCCGCCGGCGCGTGCTGGGTTCCAAGGAACAAGGTGGCTCCGATGCTGGGCGTGCTCTGGTGGTTGAAGGTGGTCAGCTGGTAGGGTTCGTTCAGACGCGCCAGAATCTTCTCGGCGATACGCCGCGCCAGGGTCACGGACTCCAGGCCATGGGTTGACAAGTCCAGCAGCATCACCACAAATTCGTCGCCCCCCAGGCGCGCCACGGTGTCCTCTTCACGGATACAAGCCTTCAGTCGCTGCCCAACCTGTTGCAAAAGAAGGTCGCCTACATCGTGACCCAAGGTGTCGTTGAGCGTCTTGAAGTGGTCCAGGTCGAGAAACAGCAGCGCACCATGCAGGCCGCTGCGGCTGCTGGCGGCCATGGCCTGCTGCAACCGGTCCATGAGCAGGCGCCGGTTGGGCAGGTGGGTCAGGGCGTCGTAGAAGGCCAGTTGTTCGATTTCTGCCCCTGCCCGGCGCAGTTCGGTGACATCTTGGTAGGCAATCACCAAGCCACCGTCAGGCGTGCGACGTTCCGTGATCTGGATGAAGCGTCCGTCAGGCTGAATTTGTTCATGGGGCGCGTGCGGATTCAACTGCAGAGCCAGGCGTTCTGCAACCCACTGTTGACGTTCGCTCTCGGTGCCGTGGGCCACATGAGCAGAGGACGCCAATCTGAGCACCTCGCTGAACGGCATCTGGGCCGCGAGGTTACCCGCACACCAAGGGAAAATTTCTTCAAAGCGACGGTTCCAGTTCACCACCTGGTTGTCGGCGTTGAGCAGCACAAAGCCGCTGACCATCGAGCTCAAGGCCTGGTCCAGCGTGGCCTTGGAGCGTGCGATGTCGCGGCGTGCGCCGGCCAGGCGATTCACGTACCACACAGCAAACCCGCCCGCGCCCAGAATCATCAGGGCAAATATCAACGCTACGCCAACAATGAATTGGCGTTGAACATGCCAGTGTTCCAGGGCCGCATCGACCGGAATACTGGCCGTGATCAACACGTCACGGTACAACAGGGGGCGGGTGACCACCAGTGCCTCAGTGCCGGAAATACGGGCCGGCATGCGCAGTGCCCCGGCGCTGGGCCTCCCGGCCAGGGCGGGTTTGAGCTCCTGGCCCGACAATTCCACTGAAGGCGGCGCGCTGGCCAGCAGTTCCCCGTTGCTGCGCTCCAGCGTCACCTCCAGCGCAGTGATGTCCACGCCTTGCGTTATCAACGTGGTCAGGAAAGGCACCTGGACTTCGGCCACCGCCACCACCCGGGAACTGTTGGCCAACTTGATGTGGCGGGCGAAGTACAGCACCCGTTCTGCGCTGGCAAAACTCACCACGGGCGCACTGACCCTCAAGGTTGACACGGGCTGTGCCAGCACATCATCCACAAAGCCCGGCGGAAGGCTGAGCGCCAGGGCCGCGCCGCTGGCATCAGACGAGGCCAGCAGACGCCCCTGCGAATCCACCAGGGCCACAAAGCGCACCATCATGCTTTGTTGAGCCGCGCCTTGCATCAGGCGGCTGGCACTGGGCGCCACAATCCAGTCGGGTTGCGAGCTCGACAGCGACAGCAGGTCATCCATGCTGGCCAGCAGCATGTCGACCCCCAGGAGGTTGCGGTTAAGTGACGCTTCTGCGCCGCTGATGAAACGCAAGGCCTGAGCCTCGCTGTTGGTCAGGTCGCTTTGTCGTGCGGCCCAGAGCAGCCCGGCCGTTGCGATGGTGAGCATCAGCAAGAAAAAGCCCACCAGACCGTAGATCCAGACGGCGACCCCGCTGAGCTTCATCCGCTTCATTGGGCAGGCGGTGCCATGATGCCGCGCACCGGGCCGATGGTCTGGTTCCAGATTTCATTGCAGCGCGGGCCGCACCGTTGCAGCCAGTTCGTCAGCACCGTTGACTTGAAGAGTTCCTGGCGCCGGCGCTCGTCTTGCGCTGACACGGCGACTTCGATCATGCGGCCCTTGCGTCCCTTGCTGCAGGTGGCCGCACCTGTGTTGCAGGCCAGGCCGTCCAGGGTTTCGCGTTCGCTCTCCAACCAGATGGTGCTCTCCAATTTGGGCAGTTCACGGCTGAGCAGGGCCCGCAGATCGGGTGGCAAATCTGCCCAGACACCTGCATTGGCGGCAAAAATGGCCAGGCCCCAGGTCACGGGCATGGCATACACATGGGTGGTCACTTCATGCAGTCCCAGTGTGTTGCCCGACATACTGCCGGTGATGGCGCACTCGGTATTGCCTGTGGACAGGCTGCCCATGATGCCGGACAAGCTGGTGAGCACAGGCACCGCGCCCAGGGCGCCGAGAAAATCAGACTGGGATGCCGACGAGACGCGAACTCGCCGCCCCGACAGATCTGCAAGAGCGGTCAGGGACTTTTTGCAAAACACCACTTGGGCCGGATACACATAAATAGCCAGGGTCTCAATGCCATGGCGGTCGCGCAGGGTTTTTTCAAGATAGGGGCGAAAGGCCGCGAGGGTCTTTTTCAGGCTGCCCATGTCCGGGTTGAGGCCCGCCAGGTCGGGCGCGTTGTACTCCGGGTACTTGGCTGAGAGTGAACTCAACAGGGTGGTTCCAAAAGGCACCACGCCCAGTTGGATCATGCGCAGCATGTCGCCGCCCGGCACGCCGGCCTGGTCAAAAGGAACGATGTCAGCGCTGTACTTGCCGCCACTGAGTCGGGACAGCTCGCGGGCCCAAAACGGTTCTTCATTGCGGGTGTACTGATTCAAGCCGGCGAGTCCGCCAACGATTCGCAGCTTGCTCAAGGGCGCGGGCTGCGTTTGCGCCAGGACGCCTGCTACCGTGCAGCACCACATCAGAAATCCAATGCACAGCAGGCGCACCAGTGGCCTGAGGGAAGTTGAGCACAGCATGGGTTTGGTAGACAAGAACACAGTGCTATTTTGGCAGATCGACGCGCTGCCTGATACATCAAAGCATGAGGGTTTTTACGGTCGTGCGGGTTCGTCCGCCGGGCTACACAAGCCACCGTTTCATGGCAACATGCCTACCACCTAAAACCAAGGAGATCCGACATGACAGACTTTTCGTCCCGCGCCATTCGCATTGAGCAACACGGCGGACCCGAGCAACTCCAACTTGCTCACGTGATGGTGGGAGAGCCCGGCCCGGGTGAAATTCGCATTCGCCACCACGCGGTGGGCCTCAACTTTATCGACGTGTACCAGCGCAGCGGCCTGTACGCCCTGCCCATGCCTGTGCAGCTCGGCATGGAAGCCGCCGGTGTCGTGGAGGCGGTGGGCGCGGGCGTGACGCACCTGCAAGTGGGCGACCGTGCGGCTTATGCCAGCCAGCCACCCGGCAGCTACTGTGAGTTGCGCGTGATGCCGGCCAAGTGCGTGTGCAAGCTGCCCGACGCCATCTCGTTCGAGACTGGCGCGGCCATGATGCTCAAAGGCCTCACCGCCCAATATTTGCTCAAGCGCACCCTGCCGCAGGGCGGGCTGCAACCCGGTGATTTTGTGCTGTTTCATGCGGCTGCTGGTGGTGTGGGCCTGATTGCCTGCCAGTGGGCGCGCGCCCTGGGTTTGCAGCTGATTGGCACAGCGGGGTCGGACGCCAAATGCCTGCTTGCCAAAGAACACGGTGCAGCGTTTGTCATCAACTATTCAACGGAAGACTTTTTGACCCGCGTAAAGGAAATCACGGGCGGCAAGGGCGTCAAGGTGGTGTACGACTCGGTGGGCAAAGACACTTGGGACAAGTCGCTGGATTGCCTGGCGCCCTTTGGGTTGATGGCCAGCTTTGGCAACGCCTCCGGCCCGGTCGCGCCTTTTTCACCGGGTATTCTGGGGCCCAAAGGC
>CAZBKX010000601.1:0-6107 GCA_964492535.1 uncultured Rhodoferax sp.
TTCTGTCCAGACTGAAACCAAAGAACTTCAAGGCATCAATCTGGTTGAGTCCCTTGGGGCCGTTGGTGATGTTGACCGGGTGATCCAGGTTGTTCAAAAACACCCGGATGATTTCACCAAAACCCAAGGTCACGATGGCCAGATAGTCACCGCGCAAGCGCAGCGTCGGCGCACCCAACAGGACCCCGAGCGGCCCGGCCAGCCCGGCGGCTGCCGGTATGACGATCCACAAAGGTGCGTGCACCCCATCAGGGAACATGGCCGCAATCATGGGAAAGTGCTCGGACAGATGGGGCGAGGCCATCAACCCGTACATATAGGCACCAATCGCAAAGAAGGCGACGTAGCCCAGGTCAAGCAGGCCCGCATAACCCACGACGATGTTGAGGCCCAAGGCCAGCAAGATATAGAGCAGCGCCATGTCGGCAATGCGCACCCACGCATTGCCAAAGCCCTGAAGTAAAAGCGGCAGCACCAGCAAGCCAACGGCTGCCAGCAGAAAAACAATGATCTTTTTTTGTTGCGTCATGATGATCCCCTGTTACGCACGGTCTGCCACACGCTCACCCAGCAAGCCCGAGGGCCGCAGCGTCAGCACGATGATGAGAACAATGAAAGCGAAGATATCCGAGTAGTGACTACCCAGCACACCGCCCGTCAGGGTGCCGATATAACCTGCCCCCAAAGACTCGATCAGTCCAAGCAAAATGCCACCCAGTACCGCTCCACCCAAATTCCCGATACCGCCAAACACCGCCGCGGTAAATGCTTTCAGGCCAGGCAAAAATCCCATGGTGTGCTGCACGGTGCCGTAGTTGGCGGCCCACATCACACCCGCAATGGCGGCCAGCACCGCACCAATCACGAAGGTGGCAGAAATCACCACATCGGGTTTCACGCCCATGAGGGCGGCAACACGAGGGTTCTCGGCTGTGGCGCGCATGGCGCGACCCAGCTTGGTGTAGTTAACGAGCCACATCAGCACAGCCAGAGAAACCGCTGTCATACCCAAAATCAGCACCTGCGTGGGCGTAATCACTGCACCACCGATCTCGAACGGGGTGCGGGGTAGCAGCGTGGGATAAGGCTTGTAGTTGGGCTTCCAGATGATCATGGCCAAGGTCTGAAGCAAAATGGACATGCCAATAGCCGTGATGAGTGGTGCCAGCCGGGGGCTGTTGCGCAAGGGCTTGTAAGCCACCCTCTCAATCACCAGATTCAGCGTGGCGGCGACCACGCAGGCAATGATCATGGCAATGAACAGAATCACGTAACCAGGCGTGCCTGGCATGGCGTTTTGCATCAATCCGATGATGGACCAGCTGGTGAGGGCGCCGACCATGAGCACCTCGCCGTGGGCAAAATTGATCAGGCCAATAATGCCGTACACCATGGTGTAGCCCAGCGCTACAAGGGCGTACATGCTGCCCAACACCAGACCATTGATGATCTGCTGTATGAAGGTATCCATAAAAAAATCTCCGATTTTTGACCGGTGCCTGATACAGCCAGAGAAGCTGAAAAACAGTGCGGCCTTGTGGGTTCTACCGGTTCTTTAGCAATAAACCTGCCAACGTAAAGCCGGGTGCAGTGGGGTGGAAAGGATTGTAGCCACGGGGTATCCAGGCTAAGCCCTTGATTCACATGGGTTAACCCTTAGCATTTCAATCCATAACCAAAAACTCGATCGGATTAGTTTTTCTAATTGAACCGCCAACTCTCCGCATCGGCATTTGACTCATAGATTGCTCTCTGGATCACATAGGCTCAGCGCGGCAACTGGTGGGTATCAATATCGACATATTTCCAGAAATCGCGGGCAATCGGGTGGCGACGGTAGCCCAGCAGCCACGGCTGCATCAGGTCGGTGCGCAGTCGGTGGGTGGCAAATTTGTAAGGCATGTAGGCCACCATGATCTTGACCAGCTGTTGCATGATGGCCAACCGCTCAGGGCCATCCGGCAACAGTTGCTGCTGGCGGTACAACTTGTCGAACTCCGGGTTTTCAAACCGGGCCAGGTTCCCCTCCCCTTTGCCAGGACCGTATGCCAAACCGAGTGCCCCGGCACCATCAGGCGTCGAGGCGATGTAGCCCAGTCCCCACATCATCAATTTACCTACGCGTGCCGCCTTCAAATTTTCTGGCCACTTCGCGGTTTTGAATTCGATCTTGATGCGCGCGGCATTCATGCTTTTCTTCCAGATTTCGCTGCGCTCTCGGGAAGCTGCGTCGGGCTGCGTCGCGTACTCCAGCACCAGTGGCTTGCCATCTGGCATGTCACGCCAGCCATCGCCATTGCGATCCACATAACCATACATATCCAGGAGTGCCGCTGCGCGCGCCGGACTGAACTCACTCATCTCCGTCTTGAATGTGGCGTCGAAGCCATAGGTGCCGGGCTGAATCGGTCCTTGGGCCGGAATCGCCTGGTTACGCCGAGGCAAGCGAATTTCCTCTTCGGTGTGGTAGGCCAGCGCAACGGCCCGGCGCAGGGCCACCTTGCCGGGCGTGTAGCCGCCCAGCATGGGGTGTTCCATATTCATGTAGGTCAGTGTTACGTCGGGGATGGCCACACGTTCCATAGAGATCCGCTTTTTCACCAGGTTGGGGGCGAGCTGGTTGTTGGGGATGGCCTGGTAAGAAAAAGCCTCCGGTAGCAAAAACAGGAAGTCATGTTCATTGCCAAGAAACGAGAGCCACCGCGGCTGGACTTCCTCAATCACTGAAATCTCCACCCGGTCCACCATGGGCAGGCGTTTGCCCTTCATCTGCTGATAGATCGCCTGTGACCGGGCATCGTCAGCGGCGGGCTCAGCTTCGTAGAACTCTTCCCGATAATTGGCATTCTTCACAAATGTCATCTTGGATGAGCGCATCCACTGATCCAGCTTGAACGGCCCGGTGCCCACCGGGTGCTCCATGATCTTGTCACCATACTTCTCCACGACCTCGCGTGCGACGGCACCAAATGCGCCGGCATCTGCCAGCAAATAAATAAAGCGGGGCCGGGTTTCCTGCATTTTGAATTGAAGGGTGTAGCGATCCAGCGCGCGAATGCCCTCGACCTCTTTCTCGTAGTCGAAACTGGCACCCGGCTTCTCTGCGTCCCGCCGCAGGGCATCCATGCCGATCAGCTTCTCTTCTTCCAGATCACTGAAGATCGGGCTTTTTGTCTTGGGGTCAAAAAACCGTTTGTAACTGTAGACAAAGTCCTGGGCGGTCAGCTCACGTTTCCTGCCCCCAAAAGCGATATCGTCAGCAAAATATATGCCCGGCTTGATCTTGACCGTATAGGTGCGAAAGTCTTCGCTGATCACCGGCATGCCCACGGCCACTCGAGGTCGGACCTTCACTGGACGCGCCAAATAGTCGTAGTCGTACAAGGAGTCAAATATGCTGGCGGTCGCAATGCGCGAGTAAACGTCCGAGATTTGGGCCGGATCAAACCCCGTTTCGGCCACCTCAAAAGCGTAGCGCAGCACCTTCTCACCGGGTCGGTCCTGGGCATGCAACCCGCCTGAACCCAGAAGGGCCACCAAAACAAACCCCCAAACGCGTAATAAATCTATTTTCATCGTGAAAACCACCTAGACCCATTCAAACTGACACAAGCATAATCGCGCCGATCCGACACATCATGGGTGCGCCCCTCAATTAACTCCACTATGTTTTCTTATATTTTGAGACGTACCTGGCAGATGGTCCCCACCTTGCTGGGTGTGATCTTGCTGATTTTCTTTTTGTTCAAATTTTTTGGCGGTGACCCGGCCGAGATCATGGCCGGCATGAAGGCTTCGCCCGAGCGCTTGGCATCCCTGCGCGCCCAGTTGGGTCTGGACAAATCAGTGTGGGAGCAACTCTGGGTGTTCGTCCAGCAGATCTTCACCTTTGAGTGGGGCAAGAGCTGGACCACGAACGAGTCCATCTCCAACATTTTCGCCACGCGCCTGCCCGCCACGCTCACCATCATGATTCCGATCCTGGTGCTGGAGGTTGTGCTGGCCATCGTTGCAGGATTGGCCGTGGCCTACGTGCGGGGCAGCCTGACTGATCGGGCGATCATGATCGTCACCACGGTGGCACTGTCGGTCAGTTTTCTCGTCTACATCATCGTGGGGCAGTACCTGTTTGGCTTTGTGTTGGGGTGGTTTCCGGTACAAGGCTGGAGCAACAGTGTCTGGACCAACCTGGTCACCTACGCACCCCTGCCTGTGTTTCTGGCGGTCTTGGTGAGCCTGGCGCCCCAAACGCGGCTGTATCGCAGCTTCTTTCTAGATGAAATAGGCCAGGACTATGTGCGCACTGCACGCGCCAAAGGTGTCCCGGAAAACACCATTTTGCTTAAGCATGTGCTGCGCAATGCAATGATCCCGATCCTGACCAATGTGGGCAGCAGCTTGCCCGGCGTGTTTATTGGCTCATTTTTGATCGAGGTCTTTTTCTCCATTCCCGGGTTGGGCCGCGAAATCCTCACCGCCGTGAACCGCAGCGATTACCCGGTCATTCAAGCGGCTACAGTCTATCTGGCAGCCCTCACGATGATCATCAACCTGATCACCGATGTTTTATACAAATTTGTTGATCCCAGGGTGGTGCTGAAATGACGGTTGATCCCACACAGGCATTGCCACTCTCCCCGGGAGTTTGGGCACAGGCATGGGCCCGAATGAAAACGGATCGGGTGGGCATGGTGTCGCTCTATGTCACCTTGTTGTTCATCGCATTGGTGCTCTTGGCCCAACTTGGACTGCTCGCCAAAGACTGGCAAAAGGAAGTCGCAACGCCCTTTGCGCCGCCCCACTTCTTGGGCAAAATCACGGACGGATCACAATCTGCCGTGGTGGATTCAATCGCAGGGCCCAACGTAGACATCAGCGACGTGGACCCGCTCGCACCGCGATATGAGGAGTGGCGTGAGCGTGCAGCGCAATTCAAGACCGCAACCATCAAAAAGTCCGACACCCTGCCGTTTGGAGGCGACCAATTGGGGCGTGACGTGCTTGCCAAAGTGATGAAAGGCGCCCAAGTTTCGATCACCGTCGGCCTTGCTGCTGCGCTGTTTGCCACCCTGATCGGCACCCTATTGGGTGCTATCGGGGGCTACTTTGGTGGATGGGTGGGTTACTTCCTGGAGTGGGTCTACAACGTATTCACCGCCATACCCTACATTTTGCTGGTCTTTGCCTTGGCGGCTGTTCTCAAGTCAGGGCCACTCGCTGCTACCTTGGGCAGTGGTGTGTGGACAGTGGTGATCATCTTGAGCCTGGTGGGCTGGACGGGCATTTACCGTCTGGTGCGAGCCGAGTACATGAAGCACCGTTCACGCGAGTATGTGCGTGCGGCAGAGGCCATCGGGGCCTCCCATGCGTCGCGCATGTTTGGGCACATCCTTCCCAACATCAGCCATGTGGTGCTGGTGCAATTGAGCCTGCATGTGGTGGGCTTCATCAAGGCCGAGGTGATCTTGTCCTTTTTGGGCTTGGGCGTCCCCATCGACATGGTGAGCTGGGGCACGATGTTGTCAGAGGCACAAACCGAACTGGTGCTGGGCAAGTGGTGGCAACTGGTGGCGGCAACAGGCTTCATGGCCGCTTTCGTCACGGCTTTTGCGCTGCTGACCGATGCGCTGCGCGACGCGCTGGACCCCAAACTACGCTGAGCCTCCCCTATGAAAACACTGATTAGCGTGCAGAACCTGGGGGTCTCCTTTCGCATGAGCAAGACCCACGCCACCGAGGCTGTCAAGGGCGTCAGCTTTGACATCCCGGCCAACAGCACGGTGGCGCTGGTGGGCGAGTCAGGCAGTGGCAAGAGCGTAACCGCCATGAGCATCGTGCGCCTGTTGCCTGACAACGCCTTGGTGGACGCGCGCAGCAAGATTCTCTACAACGGACACGACCTGCTGAGCGCACCGTTGGAAAGCATGCGAGCCCTTCGTGGCAAGGACATCTCGGTGGTGTTTCAGGAACCCATGAGTTCACTCAACCCGGTGTTTACCGTGGGCGAGCAAATTGCCGAGGTGCTGCGCATTCACCTCAAACTCAATGCCCGCCAAGCCCTGGACCGCACACTGGACCTGATGACCGAGGTGGGCATCCCCAACCCG
>CAZBKX010000602.1:0-5819 GCA_964492535.1 uncultured Rhodoferax sp.
GCCCAGGCCCTGCAACTGCACGGATTGCTGTCAAACTGGAGTTCATGTTCGACTGAGCCCTGGGTGGCCAATTTGCTGGACTGGGAGGAGCAAGAGAATACCCGGCGCTCTATGGAGCGACGCCCGCACAGTGCCCACATCGGGCGCTTCAAGCCCTTGACTGATTACGACTGGAGCTGGCCCGAGCAGATTGACCAGGGGGCCGTGAGCGAGTTGATGACGTTGCAGTTCCTGCAAACCGCCAGTAACGCTATTCTTGTGGGCCCATCGGGCGTGGGCAAGACAACGATTGCCCAGAACATCGCGCACCAGGCGGTGTTGCAGGGGCACACGGTCATCTTCACCACGGCGGGCAAGCTGCTGGGCGAGCTTGCCAGCCTGGACAGTGATTCGGCCTTGCGCACTCGGCTGCGCCACTACGCCAGGCCTTCACTGTTGGCCATTGACGAGGTCGGGTACCTCTCGTATTCCAGCCGCTATGCCGACTTGTTGTTCGAACTCATCAGTCGCCGCCACGAGCAAAAAAGCACGCTCATCACCACCAACAAGTCCTTTGCAGAATGGAACGAAGTGTTCCCCAACGCGGCCTGTGTGGTGGCACTGGTGGACCGGTTGGTCCACCACGCCGAGATCGTTGGCATCAAGGGCCAGTCGTACCGGCAAAAGGAGGCGCAGGAACAGGCCAAGGCACGCGCTGGCAAGCGTAAAACCTCAAAGGGTAAGCCATGAGGACATGGCATCAGCCGTCAGGCTTGTCAGCAGGGCTACCGTTCACGGTGGATGCCACCTGGACGCCGGAGCAGGCATTGGCGGTGTGGGAATTGCTGGATGACTTGCGCGACCGCATCTGGACCCATTACGGCTTGGCCATTCAGGACCTGATGCGTGAACAGCACATTGTCAATGAATCACTTGACGACTATGACCAGGACTTGCCGTTCTGAATAACGACGAACTTCTAACCCCCAACAATCAGGGCCCCTAACGGGGCCCTGATTGTTGGGGGCTCTGTGAACGCCAGATTCAGCCGCCAGAATTCACCGCCACAAATGACCCCCAAACTCGGGCACCAATTTACGCCGCCAGTTACCACCGCCAGATTTCTTCGGTTTTAGACCGCCGCTAACACCGCCAAAGCACAGGACACCCTGCGTGCAGAAAATGACAAGCTGGTGGCCGGTCTCTATGGCATCACCGACACCGAGCTGGCCCACCTGCTGCAAAGCTTCAAGGTCATGGCCAACAAGCGGCCCGAGTACCTGGCACTGCTGACGTAACACCCACCCACAGAACGCCACCGCCCCAGCTGGCGGGCTACGAGATCACCCCCGCCTCACACCACCCCGCCCGCACGCAATGCTGCCACTTGCGCAGCGTCCAGCCCCAGTTCGGCCAGCACCTCCCCGGTGTGCTCGCCCAGCGCTGGGGGCGCCCGCATCAGTACAGGCGGCGTGGCCTTGAGGCGCAGCGGGCTGGCCACAGTTGCTATTGAATTAACACCCAATGAGGCAATGGATTCGACGGCCACTGGCTGATTAACCACTAAACCACGCGCTTGGACCTGCCCATCGGCAAAAGCCTGGCCAATGTCATTGATCGGGCCGCAGGGCACAGCCTTGTCTTCCAGCAGGGCGACCCATTGCGCCGTGGTACGGGTGCGGGTGACTTCTTCCATAGCCGGAATCAGCGTGGCGCGGTGGGTGACGCGCCCGGCCATGCCACCGTACCGCGGGTCATCGGCCCATTCGGGTTTGCCCACGGCCACGCAAAAGCGGCGGAACTGGCCGTCATTGCCAATGGCCAGGAGCATGGAGCCATCTTGCGTGGAGAAGTCCTGATACGGCGCGAGGCTGGGGTGGCTGTTGCCCTGGCGCTGGGGCACATGGCCGGTATTCAAAAAGCCCGCCGCCTGGTTGGCCAGAATCGCCATGCCGACATCGAGCAAGGCCATATCAATGTGTTGGCCCGCGCCGGTGCGGTTGCGCACCTCCAAAGCGGCGAGGATGGCAGTCGACGCGTAGACGCCGGTGAACAGGTCGGTCAGCGCCACACCCACGCGCTGCGGGCCACCGCCGGGCACGTCGTCCGAGCGGCCGGTGATGCTCATCATGCCGCTCATGGCCTGGATCATCAGGTCGTAACCGGCGCGCTCGGCATACGGGCCGTCCTGGCCAAAGCCGGTGACCGAGCAGTAGATGAGCCGGGGGTTGAGGGCCTGCAGGCTCGCAAAATCCAGCCCATACGCCGCCAAGCCACCGACCTTGAAGTTCTCCACCAGGATGTCGCTGTTTTGGGCCATCTGGCGAATGAGCGCCTGGCCTTCAGGCTGGGCCATGTCGATGGTGATGGAGCGTTTGTTGCGGTTGCAGGCGGTGAAGTAGGTGGCGTTGGCAGTGTCGTTACCCTGGGCATCCTTGAGGAACGGGGGGCCCCAGTGGCGAGTGTCGTCCCCGGCGCCGGGACGCTCGACCTTGATGACATCAGCGCCAAGGTCGGCCAGGATCTGCGTGCACCAAGGGCCGGCGAGGACGCGGGAGAGGTCCAGGACTTTAAGGTGGGCCAGGGCGGCGGGTTGGGTGGTCATGGGTGGCTTCTCACAGAGTGAATATCGGGGGCTGGAATTTTGTGAGCGCTGGGGCTTTCCACAAAACCCCGCCAAAATCAGCCAAACACGCCAGGCTACGAAATCAATTGGAAAACGCCGCAATCCCGGTCTGCGCCCGACCCAAAATCAGCGCGTGAATGTCGTGCGTGCCTTCATAGGTATTCACCACCTCCAGGTTCACCAAATGACGCGCCACGCCGTACTCGTCGGAGATGCCGTTGCCGCCCATCATGTCGCGCGCCAGGCGGGCAATGTCCAGCGACTTGCCGCAGGAGTTGCGCTTGAGGATGGAGGTGATCTCCACCGACGCCGTGCCCTCGTCCTTCATGCGACCCAGACGCAGGCAGCCTTGCAGGCCCAGCGCGATTTCGGTTTGCATGTCGGCCAGCTTCTTTTGAATCAACTGGTTGGCGGCCAGGGGACGACCAAACTGCTTGCGGTCCATCACGTACTGGTGGGCACGGAACCAGCAGTCCTCAGCCGCGCCCAGCGTGCCCCAGGCAATGCCGTAGCGGGCGCTGTTGAGGCAGGTGAACGGGCCCTTGAGGCCTTGCACCTCGGGGAAGGCGTTTTCTTCAGGGCAAAACACAGCGTCCATCACGATCTCGCCAGTGATGCTGGCACGCAGACCCACCTTGCCGTGGATGGCGGGGGCGCTCAGGCCGGCCATGCCTTTTTCCAGCACAAAGCCGCGGATCGGGCCGACCTGCCCGCCCTCGGACACCTCTTTGGCCCAGACCACAAACACGTCGGCAATCGGGCTGTTGGAAATCCACATCTTGGCACCACTCAGCTTGTAGCCGCCGGCCACCTTTTGGGCGCGGGTGATCATGGCGCCGGGGTCGGAGCCGTGGTCGGGTTCGGTCAGGCCAAAGCAGCCGATCCACTCGCCGGTGGCCAGCTTGGGCAGGTATTTTTGGCGCTGGCCTTCGGTGCCGAATTCAAAAATCGGCACCATCACCAGCGAGCTTTGCACACTCATCATGGAGCGATAGCCGGAATCCACACGCTCGACCTCGCGCGCAATCAGACCGTAGGCCACGTAGTTCAGGCCGGGGCCCCCAAAAGCCTCGGGAATCGTGGGGCCCAGCAGGCCGAGTTCACCCATCTCACGAAAAATGGAAACATCGGTTTGCTCCTTTCGAAACGCCTCAATCACCCTGGGCTGCAGCTTGTCCTGGCAATAAGCCGCAGCAGCCTCGCGCACCATGCGCTCGTCATCACTGAGCTGGCTGTTCAGCAAGAAGGGGTCTTGCCAGTTGAATGCGGCGTGGGCCATGTGAAATCTCCGGTTGTTTGATTTGGTGCTCAATGGTAGCGGGCGGGGCCAGGAGGCGCAAACGAGTTGTTTTCACTCAGTCATGCAATCTACTCATAACTTAACCTGGTGATTACAGAACATGAAAACCAAAAATGATTAACAAAAACACCTTCTAGCCGTCGTAATAAAATATTAAGTCGCTATACATTTTATTTAAATTACAGCAATTTTCAGAACAGGTATGTGCTCTTTAAACACATCAGATCCAACAACGACATTCAGCAGTCATTCTTAAGGAAAAATGGCCTCCGGCCGGCGTATTCATTGCCTAAAACGCTATTTATTAAATAGCAAATTACACCCGCTCCAAAATCAAGGCAATGCCCTGCCCCACGCCAATGCACATCGTGCACAAGGCATAGCGCCCGCCCGTGGCGTGCAGGCGGTTGATGGCCGTGGTGGCCAGTCTCGCACCACTGGCCCCCAGCGGGTGACCCAGCGCAATGGCACCGCCCCAGGCGTTGACCCGCTCGTCGTCGTCCGGCAGCCCCAACTGGCGCAGCACGGCCAGGCCTTGAGCGGCAAAGGCTTCATTGAGTTCGATCACATCCAGTTGCGCCAGGGTCAGACCGGTGAGCGCCAGCACCTTTTGGGTGGCCGGCGCCGGGCCAATGCCCATGATGCGCGGCGTCACGCCAGCAGTGGCCATGCCCACCACGCGAGCGCGCGGGGTCAGGCCGTACTTGGCGGCGCTCAGCTCGTCAGCGAGCAAGAGCGCGCAGGCGCCGTCGTTCACACCGCTGGCCTTGCCGGCAGTCACCGTGCCGTCAGGGCGCACGATGGGTTTGAGTTGGGCCAGAACCGCCAGGCTGGTGGCGCGTGGGTGTTCGTCCTGGTCCACGATCAGGGCATCACCCTTTTTTTGGGCAATGCTCACGGCGGTGATTTCACGGTCGAAATGACCCGCCTTCTGCGCAGCCACAGCGTTGAGCTGGCTGGCCAGGGCCATGCGGTCCTGCGCTTCGCGCTCGATGCGGTAGTCCGTGGCCACGTTTTCCGCCGTCTCGGGCATGGAGTCCACGCCGTACTGGGCTTTCATGAGCTTGTTGACAAAGCGCCAGCCGATGGTGGTGTCATACACCGCGTTGTTGCGGCTAAACGCGCTATCCATCTTGGGCATGACAAAGGGCGCGCGGCTCATGCTCTCCACGCCCCCGGCAATCATCAAGGTGGCCTCGCCGGCCTTGATGGCGCGGGCGGCCGTGCCCACGGCGTCCAGGCCCGAGCCGCACAGGCGGTTCAGGGTGGCGCCGGGCACGTCAATCGGCAGGCCGGCCAGCAGGCTGCTCATGTGGGCGACGTTGCGGTTGTCTTCGCCGGCCTGGTTGGCGCAGCCAAAGATCACGTCGGTAACCGCCGCCCAATCGACGCCGGGGTTGCGCGCCATCAGGGCGCGCAGGGGAATGGCGCCGAGGTCGTCGGTACGCACGCTGCTCAAAGCGCCACCGTAGCGGCCGAAGGGGGTGCGGATGGCGTCACAGATATAGGCTTGGTTCATGGGGGTTGGTTGGGTGGAAGTTAGGGGTTCAGAATTCAAACAATCGACAGCAGGTCCGAACCAGAGTTCAACAGTGTGACCCCAAAGCCTTGCCAGGTCCGTCACCGGCGCTACAGCGACCTGGACCCGCACGGCTCACAGCGTCGGGCATTCGGATTTTGAAGAAAGCAACAACGATTCTGCAAATTTCGATTTTGGTTCTGTGGCGGATTCAAAATCAAAGGCATGGCGACTGTGGCACGGGTTGGAGATGCAGCATTTGCCACCTTCGCCCCGCCTTTGGCTGAACTTTCCGGGCAACGATTTCCTTTCTCCTGCATCTTTGTGATTCACGTGCAATCCGTTGATCCGATCATCGCACCCAGCTATCGCCTGTTTCCAGACACGCTGGAGTC
>CAZBKX010000603.1:0-1687 GCA_964492535.1 uncultured Rhodoferax sp.
CGCCCGGCCGGGGACCCGCTGCCGCTGCCGTATCTGGACTCGGCGTTCAACCGGGCTTCAGGCGCCCTCGACATCACGCTCGAGGTCTGGCTGCAGACCGCGCGCATGCGCGAGCAGGGCCAATCGGCGCTGCGGCTGTCGCAGTCGAATGCCCTCGACGCCTACTGGGCGCCGGCGCAACTGGTGGCGCACCACACCAGCAACGGCTGCAACCTGCAGACGGGTGACCTGCTGGGCACCGGCACGTTGTCGGGCCCGCAACCCGGGCAGGGCGGATCGTTGCTCGAGTTGTCGGTGGGCGGCCGTCAGCCCCTGACGCTGCCCAGCGGCGAAGTGCGCAGCTTCCTCGAAGACGGCGACACTGTCACCCTGCGCGCCTACTGCGAGGCGCGGGGCGCGGTGCGCATCGGCCTGGGCAGCGTCAGCGGCACCGTGCTGCCGGCGTAGCGGGTGGGGGGCTCGCCCTGCCGGCGAGGAGCCGCTCAGCTCGAACCCTGCGCCTGCCCGATGGCGCCCTTGAACTCGACTTCGTGCATCCAGGCCGCGTGCCGGGGGGCGCGCCGGGTCTGCGCCCACTCGTCCAGCATCGCCCACTTGACGGCGTCCAGCCGTGCGTTCATGTCGGGGGTGGCGGTGTCGGCGGCGAGTTCGAGGCGGTGGCCGTTGGGGTCGAAGAAATAGATCGACTTGAAGATCGTGTGGTCGGTGATACCCACCACCGGGACGCCGTTGGCCTCCAGCCGCGCCTTCACGGTTTCCAGCGTGGCCACGCTGTCGACCTTGAAGGCAATGTGCTGCACCCACTCCGGCGTGTTGGCGTCACGGCCCATCGGCGGCGAATTCGGCAGTTCGAAGAAGGCCAGCACATTGCCGCCGCCGGCGTCCAGGAAGACGTGCATGTAGGGGTCGGGAGCATGCGTGCTGGGGACCTGGTCCTCGGCGATCGCCAGCACGAAATCCATGCCCAGGTTCTTCTGGTACCACAGCACGGTGGCACGGGCGTCGTGGCAGCGGTAGGCGACGTGGTGGATGCGCTGGATCGTCATGGCGGGTCTCCGGTGCGGCAGGAAGGCGATGGTGGTGGGGGCTGGCTGGAGGGGGCTCGACCGGCCTCCTGGCGGGTCGGCCTGGGTCCAGTTTGCGCCAGCGCAAGGAAAGAGGGTGACCAGTTGTCTAGATTTCAGGGGGTGTGTCGGTCGGTCCGCTTTTCATGAAGTGCCGGCCGCAGCTGGAGAAGCCCAACATGTTCCAACGTCTGCTCGTGCCGATCGACGGAAGTGATCTTACCGACCGCGCCATGACGGCCAGTCTGGAGCTGGCCCGCCAGTTGGGTGCGGCCGTGACGGGTTTCGTCGCCGAGCCGATCGCGGCCCCGCCCACGCCTGGCCGGCCGCCGGCGCTGATCCGCCAGGAGACGCTGGAGCACGACGCCATGACTGCGGCGCACGCCAATACCTTGCTGCAGCTCTTTGCCGACAAGGCCCGTGAAGCCGGCGTGCCTTTCACCGGCCACCATGCGCAGGTGCCGCGGGTCGATCGTGCCATCATCGCTGCCGCCGAATCGCAGGGCTGCGACATGATCGTGATGGTCACCCACGGCCGTGGTGCCTTCGGCGAGTTCCTCTTCGGATCGCAGACGAAGGCGGTGCTGGCCGGGAGCATTCTGCCGCTCCTGGTGCTGCACTGA
>CAZBKX010000604.1:0-3344 GCA_964492535.1 uncultured Rhodoferax sp.
AGATGCCCTCGCTGCCCAGTCAAAACTCCACCTTGCGTGCTGCGTTGATCGCGAACAAAGACTACATGGAAGGGTTGATGGACGTGAGCGATCGCCTGGGCGGCTGGATTGAGGAGGCACAGGCTCGGGGGCAGTTGAACCCGACCATGCCCGCCATCGCTATTCTGTACACCTTCTTCGCCCGTGCCTGTGACCCGGTGCTGGAGTTCTTGAACATGGGGGGCTTGTACCAGCCCGATGAGATCGTTGAGCTGGTGTTAAGCACCTGTTTTGATGGACTTAACGCCCGCTAGCAGGCGTCTTGTAGGGCTTAAAGTACTTATTTATATAGCGCCCTGACGGGGCGCTGTCTGGGTGCAGGTGGCTTAGCGAACCAGAAGAATGGGCACCTTGCAGTGCGCGAGCACCTGCGTGGCCACCGAGCCCATCACCAGGTTGACCAGCGTGCCGTGGCCATGCGAGCCCATCACCACCAGATCGAACTTGCCACTTTCTGCCATTTCGGCAATGCATTCGCCCGCATGGCCGGTCTTCCAGCTACTTTTGGCGTCAATTTTGTGGCGGAGCAAGAATTTGGTGACGGGCGCCAGCACCTTCTCTGCCTCGTCGATGTAGTACTTCGCCACAATTTCCTTGCCGACTGCGGCCCGTGCACGGGGGGGCAGTGCCGCCTGCACCGTGAACACGGTGTACTCATTGTTGGTGCTGAACAACTCGCCATGGGTTGTCAGGTAGGCCAACATTTTTTTGGTGTAGCTGCTGCCGTCAACGGCAAGAAGAATCTTCATGGGGTTGCTCCTTTAAATGAGTCGCCAGTGTACTCAAGGCAAGCAGATGTTTTAGATGTCAATACACAAGTTGGGCTTAAAAGCCATCTGCTCATTTTTGCGGGCGTAACCCAGCGGATTGGCCACCACGCGGCAGCCTTGCGTCCGGTAGTCGCTGGACGCGTGCAGGTGGCCATGCAACCACCATTGCGCCTGTGGCAGCAGGGCGTCCAGCGCATTGCAGAAGCCGGCGGTGCCGGGGGTGAGTCCGTAGCGCGGGTCGGCACTGAGCAGGCTCGGGGCAAAGTGGGTGACCACCACTGTGGTGCCGTCAAAGGGCTGCGCCAGGGCTTGGGTGAGCCATTGCTGGCAAAGGAGCGCCTGGTCGCGCAGGGCCGGTGCCAGCATGGGTTCCCCATGGCGGGTGGCGCTGTTCTTTTTGAGGTAGTAGTTGGCGGCCCGAAAAGCCTTGTCGCGGCTTTTGAGTTGCTGGGCCAGCAGGCCACTGGCGGGGGTGGATGAAGTGGCTGCCTGGGGTGCCAGCGCGTCAAAGTCAGTCCACAGTGTGGTGCCGACAAAGCGCACGGCCTGCAGGTGGGCCGGGCCAGGCGGCCACACCAGCACCTCACGCTCCAGCCAGGTGATGCCCAAACGCGCGCAGGTGTCCTGCAGCCGCTGGTGGGCCGCATCAAAATCCAGCCCGTCGTATTCATGGTTGCCGGGCACAAACAGCACCGGCGTGGGCCAGCCCTGCAGCGGGGAGAAGCGCGCCAGCCCGAAGTCCGTGTCGGTCAGCGACGAGCCGCTTTGGTAGGAGCCGATGTCGCCGGCCAGCACCAGCAGGTCAGCGCCGGGCGCAGGGGTGGGCACCCAGTTCGGGTGGGCTTCAAGGTGCAGGTCGGAGAGGAGTTGAATTTTCATGCTCAGGGGACGGGTTGCGACAAGGCGCTGATGGTGTCGCGCAGCCAGCGGTGGGCGCTGTCTCGTTGCGCGCGGTGGTGCCACAAGGCGTCCACGTGGACCTTGGGGGCGACGAACGGGAGTTCACGCAACACCAGTTGCTCTGCAATGCCGGTCATGTTGACAAAATGGCGCGGCAGCACCGTGAGCAGATCGGACTGGGTGACCACCTGGCCGGCGGTAAAGAACTGGTTGACGGTCAGCACAATGCGGCGATCCCGCCCAACCAGTGCCAGCGCTTCGTCGATGAAGCCAAAGGGACGCCCGGAGAAGCTCACCAGCAGGTGGCGCGCGGCGCAATAGCGGTTCAGGGTGAGCGGCCCGCGGGCCAGCGGGTGGTCGCGGCGCATCACACACACATAGTCGCCGCTGAAGAGGCGCTGGTGGTTGAAGGCCACTGCCTCGCCCGCCTGGGTGCGCGCGGTCAGGTCGGCAAAGACCACCGGAAAGAAGCCAATCGCCAAATGGGCCGCGCCCTCGTCCAGCAGGCGCCGGGGATCGCGCGTGGTCAAGGGAATGACGCGAATGGAGACACCGGGCGCATCCCGGTCCAGCGCCCGGATGAGGCCGGGTATCAGCTCGGCGGCCGTGGCATCCGCCATGGCCAGCACAAAGCTGATGGTGGCCTCTGCCGGAACAAACGTGTTGGGGCTCAAAACGTCCTGCAACTGGCGCAATGCCTCCCGCACGGCGGGCCAGATCGCCAGAGCCCTTGGTGTGGGGGTCATCTCCTGGCCCTCGCGTTTGATGAGTTCATCGCCCACCGCTTCGCGGAAGCGGCGCAGCGCATTGCTGACAGCGGGCTGAGTGATGTTGAGGTTGCGGGCCGCCCGCGTCAGGCTGCGCTCGGTCATTACTTCGTCAAAGACGCGCAGCAGGTTCAAGTCCAGAGCACGGAAGTGGGTGGGGTTCATGGGGTCATTTAATCACACATGTGAATAGTCAACATCACACATATAAATTAGGAAAATATCAGTAGTAACCCTAACATTGCCCCAATGGCTGCCATCCAGGCAGGCTAAATGAGTGAGATTTAAACATGACAAGCTTCATACAACCCAGTTTTCCCGCGCAGCACTTGGGCATTGCCCGAGTCGAATCGGCCGTGAGTTCCATGAAATCGATGAAGCGCGACTTTGACAGCACCAAGGGCTTGGCCGCCATGTTGCTGGCCGCCATGGTGTCGTCCCTGGTGGTGGCCGATCAGTTGATCGATACTTGGGCCGATGGCCACCTGATGGTGGCGTGGGTGAGCCTGTGGGTGGTGGGCTTTGTGGCCTTGGGCTTGTTTGCCGGTGCGGCCCGCAACGTGGCCCAAGCCACCATGTCCGCCCTGAACGCCTGGTCTCGCCGGGTGGCACAAAATCGTGCCGACGAGCGTATGTGGGTGATCGCCAAATCCGATCGCCGCGTCATGGCCGACCTGATCGCCATCCGGGAAAAACAGGAAAACTGAGTTCCAGCCGCCAAGGCCGGCGCAGCGCCCCCCGCACTGCACTCATCCTATTTTCCTCAGTTGACCCTCTTAAAATCCCCAAAAACTGAGGCCTGATGCGGGCTACAGAGCATTTTGGAGGATCACCCAATGGGTGAAGAAAAATTTGCACAAGTGGCCCT
>CAZBKX010000605.1:0-2238 GCA_964492535.1 uncultured Rhodoferax sp.
TGTTCAATGTCAGCCTCGGTCTGGCATTTCTTGTGGGTGGCCTGCTTGCCGGCCTTATTTTTCTTTGGTACCAGGCCCAAATTACGGACCAGCAACAAAAAAACCAGGTTCTACAGTCCGAAATCACCAAGTTTGACGTCCAGATCAAGGATATCGCAGGCCTTGAGGCAGAAATTGCCGCATTGAGAGCGCGCCAGCAAGCCGTTGAGGACTTACAGGCGGACCGGAATTTACCCGTTCATCTGCTTACACAGTTGGTGCAGCAACTTCCGGACGGCGTGTTCATCGTCAATATGCGCCAGGAGAATCAAAGCGTGACGTTGCAGGGTGTTGCTCAGTCCAATGAGCGTGTCTCGGAGCTGCTTCGTAATCTGGGCAATAACACGCCCTGGTTCTCCAAGCCCGAATTGGTCGAGATCGTGGCGGGGACCATCGCCTTGACGCCTCGCGAACAACGGCGCGTGGCCAACTTCACGATCCGTGTCGCTCTGGTGCGCGCCAGTGAGGCGGTCAAGGCCGTCGCTCCCGGCAATGTCGCCCCGTCAACCTCTGCACAGAAATAAGGGCGCGGCACCATGGCGAGCAAACTAGCTTTTAAAGTCGATTTTTCTGATCTGCAAGACCAATTGTTTGGCCAGTTTCGCAACCTGGACTCCAAAGACCCGTCCAGCTGGCCTGCATTCCCGCGTTACGCGCTCTTGATAGTGGCAGCTGTATCGGTAGTGGTGGTACTGTGGTTTTTGTGGCTGAGCGCTTCAGAGGCCGAGCTGGAGGTCGAAAGAGCCAAAGAGACCACGCTGCGAGAAGAATACAAAGTCAAGCTGGGCAAGGCAGTGAACCTTGATGCGCTCAAAAAGCAGCGAGAGCAAGTTCAGCAGTACGTCACGCAATTGGAGAAACAATTGCCAAGCAAGGCCGAGATGGATGCCTTGCTCTCGGATATCAATCAAGCTGGCTTGGGGCGCAGCCTCCAGTTCGATCTGTTTCGTCCCGGCCAGGTCGTTGTCAAAGACTATTACGCCGAGTTGCCCATTGCCGTGCGGGTTACCGGGCGTTACCACGACTTGGGTGCCTTCGCATCAGACATTGCGAATCTCTCCCGCATCGTGACCCTCAACAACCTGACGTTTGCTCCAGGCAAGGAGGGTGCGCTTGTCATGGACGCCACCGCAAAAACTTTTCGCTACCTCGACTCGGATGAGATCGCTGCACAGCGCAAGGCTGCTGGCCCCAAAGGGGCGACGAAATGATGACCCTCAGAGCCATGTTTCTCATGAGTGGGGCCCTGCTGCTTGCTGGTTGCAGCGCGTCCACAGAGGACGAGTTGCGGCAGTGGATGGCAGATCAAAAAAACCAGACGCGGCCTCGCATTGCGCCAATTTCCGAGCCCAAGCAATTCAAGCCTGAGAGTTACGCCCAAGTGGCGGAGGTTGATCCGTTCAGCAATCAAAAGTTGACGCTCGCCCTTAAAAAGGAGTCCGCACAATCGACTGCCAACAGCGCTTTGATCGACCCAGAGTTGGCGCGCCGCAAGGAGGCTCTGGAGTCATTCCCCCTGGATGCAATGTCGATGGTGGGCAACATGGTGAAAGCCAATCAACCTGTGGCCCTGGTCAAAATCGATAGTCTGCTGTACCAGGTTCGCACCGGCAATTACCTCGGGCAAAACTATGGTCGAGTCACCAAAATAAGTGAAACAGAAGTCACGCTGCGGGAAATCGTGCAGGACTCCGCTGGCGAATGGATTGAACGCACTGCTACTTTGCAGTTGCAAGAGAGGTCAAAATGAACAAGCACAATTTTGCAATGACGAAACAACTGGGGTCGAGGGTCTTGCTGGCAGCCAGTTTGTTCTTGACGGCGTTGACAGCCCAAGCCCAGGCAGGTATTGAGGCCGTATCAGGCTCCATCCAGAGCGGCGTCGAAGTCGTCAGAATTGACCTGAGCGAGCCACTGGCCGCTGTGCCTGCCGGCTTTTCCATTCAGTCGCCCGCCCGGGTGGCACTTGATTTTCCCGGCGTCAAGAATGCCATGGGCCGCTCCACCATTGACATCAATCAGGGCAACCTCAAGTCGGTGAATGTGGTGCAGGCCGGGGACCGTACGCGCGTTGTTTTGAACCTCAAGCAGGCCACGCCATACCGGACTCAGTTGCAGGGCAAGTCATTGCTGGTGATCTTGGATGCAGTGGTCGCCGGGGTGCCTGCCGCCTCGGTTGCCCCAGTCTTCGCAGAAAAT
>CAZBKX010000606.1:0-2831 GCA_964492535.1 uncultured Rhodoferax sp.
CTTGGTCACCCAACCAGTCAGATCCTTTGACGGTGTCATAGAAATGATAGTGCCAGTTATCTTCGTTCATGTTGCCCAAAGAGGCTCCGATCCCCCCTTGCGCGGCGACCGTGTGCGATCGAGTCGGGAATACTTTGGACAGAACTGCTACGTTCAGACCTGCCCGGGACAATTGGAGAGAGGCACGCATACCGGAGCCGCCGGCCCCGACAATAACAACGTCGAATTTGCGCTTGGGGAGCTTGGATGTTGCAGTCATGATGAATCGTTAAGTCTTTGTAATCAGGTTGGGCCGAAGGCGATAGCTCAGCGCCTTAGAAGCGCCACAGGACTTGAATACCCCAGCCTGTGCATGCCAGCAGCCAGACGATGGTGAACACATGAAGGACCAAGCGGAGCCAAACCGGCTTGATGTAATCCATCCAAATATCACGCATGCCAACCCACACATGATAGAAAAGCGCGATCATGGTTGTGAGAGTGAGGGCTTTCATCCACTGGTGCGAGAAGATTCCCGACCACTGGTCATACCCTACAGGTCCTTGTATCAGGACGATCTGGAGAAGCAGGAGAGCAGTGAACAGCGCCATTAGCGCAGCAGTTATTCGCTGCGCCAACCAGTCGCGAAGACCATAGTGTGCGCCGACAGCAAGTCGTTTGGATCCGTAATTGACAGTCATGGTGTGCTCTTTCTATTTAATAAAAGCCAAACAATTTGGCACCCAAAATCAATGTCAAGCCAATGCTGACAGTCAGTGTCACGATGGCTGATGACTTTCCAAATTCTTTACTTACCGCATCATGGTGGGTATCCATCCACAGGTGACGTAACCCCGCAATCAAGTGGTGAAGGAAGGCCCAAATCAAGGCTAGTGCGACCAGTTTCCAAAGGGCGCCCGGGATGCCGAGGAGTCCGATGTTGAATGCTGATTTAAACTTTGAGAATGAAATTTCAGATGAAACTGAGGTGTCAAACATCCAGATGATGAAGGGCATCAACAAGAACATGATGAAGCCACTGATTCGATGGAGGATGGACACGATGCCCGCCACCGGCAGTCTGTAAGTCGGCAGGTCTGTGAAGGCGTTAATATTGCGAAATTCAGGGCGCTTTTTGACTGTATTTGTCGCTGATCCGGACATATGTTGCTTTCTATTTTGTAAGTAACTGCTTGGTAACCAGAAAAGCTGTGCTACGCGTAAATTCTATTGCAATGCAGCTGCATTCTTGTTAGGGCTCGGGTGATGACGTTGAATTTTGTCGGGAAAGTAACAAGAGCAGTCAGGAGACGCTTTTTGGTCGAAAAGTGAGGTAAAAGTCTCCATCGGTCTCGAAGCTAGCTCAAGGTGTTGTGGTAGTGATGGGTATCTGTCCGGTAATAGCCCCGTCGCAATTCCATCGGCGTATCTTTGTAGGTGTAGGCGATCCGCTCCACGCTCAAAAGGCATGTTCCCAATGAGACTTGGAGCACCTTTTCTCGTCCATTCTGTGCTGGTTCCGCTCGGATTTTTTCTTCTGCGCGAACCATGCGGACGTTGAATTCGGTCTCGAACAGTTCATACATTGGGCCGTCGTAATCCGCCAGGCGCTCTGCCGTTAGACCCTTGAACGGCGTTGCAGGCAGCCAAATATCTTCCAAGATCGTTGGAGTGCCTGCGAAACTGAGCAATCGCCGGGCGTGCACCACAGACTCGCCGGATCGCAATTGCAGCGCACGGGCAACGTCTGTATCGGCGCGGGTGCGATGGCAGTCAATGATTTCCCTTTGGGCAGGTCCCTCGCTGCCGGGCGGTCCAGAGTCAGGTACCAATTTCAAAAAACGAAATTGAACTTGCTTTTCTGTGTGTGTGGCGACAAATGTCCCCTTACCTTGGCGGCGCAACAGCAGATTTTCAGCCGCCAGTTCGTCAATCGCTTTGCGCACGGTGCCTTGGCTGACGCGAAATCGGGCAGCGAGTTCGATTTCACTGGGGATTGCTTCTCCGGGCTTCCATTCGCCCAAGCGCAGGCCATTCAAAATCAGACTTTTGATTTGTTGGTACAAGGGACTGAACGCCGGAGTCACCTTGAGATCAATTACAGTTTTGCCTTCAGTGCCGGGGGGTAAAGTTACAACTGAGGGTGTCGGGTGTCGTGACATGAGAGATCACTTCAGTTTTGTGGAAAGTCAGATTATATCTTATATAAGACATAAGACAGATTGACGCTTAGGGTTTTTCAGAGTAACATTCCATGCCTTTTTAG
Organism: uncultured Rhodoferax sp.; assembly: GCA_964492535.1. Taxonomy (GTDB): domain Bacteria; phylum Pseudomonadota; class Gammaproteobacteria; order Burkholderiales; family Burkholderiaceae_C; genus Rhodoferax. Next base: position 2,246 of record CAZBKX010000606.1, read on the forward strand.
AGGGGCAAATTTTAGGTTTCGAGTGTCCCTTGCCAACTGTCTTAGATTTTTTTGGAGTTTTGATTATGAGTAAAAAGCCCGTCCGCGTTGCCGTTACTGGCGCAGCCGGTCAAATTGGTTATGCCATTCTGTTTCGCATTGCTTCAGGTGAAATGTTGGGCAAGGATCAGCCTGTCGTTCTCAGTTTGCTGGAGGTTCCAATTGAGAAGGCCCAGCAAGCGCTGAAGGGCGTGATGATGGAGTTGGAAGACTGTGCGTTTCCGCTGCTGGTTGGTATGGAGGCTCACAGTGACCCCATGGCCGCTTTCAAGGATGTCGATTACGCGTTGTTGATCGGTTCTCGTCCGCGCGGTCCAGGTATGGAGCGTGCCGAACTGTTGGCTGTCAATGCGGAGATCTTTACCGCTCAAGGCGAGGCTTTGAACGCCGTGGCCAGCCGCGAAGTGCGAGTGTTGGTCGTGGGTAACCCCGCAAATACCAATGCCTACATTGCCATGAAGAGTGCACCAGACTTGCCTCGCAAGAATTTCACAGCCATGCTGCGTTTGGATCACAACCGCGCCTTGAGTCAGATCGCCGCCAAGAC
>CAZBKX010000607.1:0-2976 GCA_964492535.1 uncultured Rhodoferax sp.
CGGATCCTCATCTGCCAGCAAACTGACCAGTGCAATCCGCTGGCTCTGAGGGAGCTCGTTCGCTAACGCAGTAGTTCCACCCGGATTCATACGCTCAGACTAAAAGCCATTAGAGCAAGAAAGGCTCTGTAAATCAAGCACGAAATGGTTCTAACGAGAAGTATGGGCGCAACTCACGGTTTCGGGGGGGTGATGCTGGAATCTGGGGTTGGGAATCAATCGGACTGCCCCTGGATTGGGTTTAGCAAATAGTTTCCTTTTGATCGGGACTCTGGTCCTCCCTTCAGCCAGACTGGTCGGTGATGCAATTACCGACCTTGCTGCAAGGCCGACCGTTCGGCCCAGAAAAACTCGCACAGGTGCAAGCTCTGCTGCGCCAGAACGAGCGATGGAGCCGTTATCGGCTCAGCCGCGAACTGGCCCGGCGCTGGGACTGGCGCACGACCCAAGGGCAGATCAAAGACATGGCGGCGCGAACCCTGTTGTTGAAAATGCAGCAGCGGGGCTGGATCGAGCTGCCCCCGCCGCGGATGAAATCACCGACCCGTTCGGGCCGGCCACCGGTGTCGGGCGGGCCGGCCCTGGAGGAAAGTCCGGTGGCCTGCGCTTTGGAAGAGGTGGTTCCGCTGCGGTTGCTCGAAGTCAGCCAGACCGGCCACGGGCAAGCCCGGCGACAATTGGAAGCCGCGCTGCACCGCTATCACTATTTGGGCTATCGCAGCCGGGTGGGACAGAACCTGCAGTATTGGGTGTGCGATAAGCAGGCTCGCCCCGTGGGTTGCGTGGTGTTTGGCGCGCCGGCCTGGCAATGCGCGGTTCGGGACCGGTGGATCGGCTGGGGCGCTCTGGAGCGCGCCCGCCAGTTGGGAGGGATCGTCAACAACACGCGCTTTCTCATCTTCTCCTGGGTTTGGGTAGCGCATTTGGCCAGCCACATTCTGAGCCAGATCAGCCAGCGCATCCGCCAGGATTGGCAGGCCAAGTATGGGCAGCCGATTTGGTTGCTGGAAACCTTCGTGGACCGGCAGCGCTTTGCGGGCACCTGCTACCGAGCCGCCAATTGGATTTGCCTGGGCCGGACCCAGGGTCGGGGACGCCAGGGCCCTGCGGGCAGGCTCTCCACCCCCATCAAGGACGTCTATGTCTGGCCGTTGCACCGGAACTTTCGCCCTCACCTAAACGCGATTGCAACCAACCCCTAGCTAACCTCTTATGACTGTCTATCTGCAGCAGAAGCGCTCGCCATCCCCATCGCTGGAAACACTGGTCGATGAAATCGTCGCCCGCGGTGAGGATAGCCTTTTGGAACAAGACATTGCCCGCTGGCGGGCAGACCTCCGGAAGCGCTTGGAGCAAATCCAGCAACATCCCGAACAGGGCCTGGGTTTCATCGAGGAGCACGTGCGCCAGGCGACCCTGCAACTGCAACGGCTGCTCGTGCAAAAAGCCATGCAAGACAAAGCCGACACGGTGGATGAAGCGTGCCCCGACTGCCACGGCCGGCTCGGCCACAAGAAACGTCGCGTGCCCCGGTGGGTGGACGCGTATTGCGGCAAGGTCAAGCTGCTCCGCACCCATGGCTGGTGCCCGCATTGCCAGCAGTGGGTGTTTCCCGCCGACCGCGTGCTGGGATTAAGGGACGATTCGACCGCCTCGCCGCTGGTGCAGGAGATGTGCGCGTTGCTCGTCTCCAAGATGCCGGCCGAGCAGGCCGAGGCCCTTTGCCTGCGCGTGACCGGACGCTCCTTGAGTCGCTGCACCCTGGCGCGTGAAGCCCAGCGCCAGGGAGACAGTGCCCTGGCCGTGCGCCAGCGCCTGGTGGGCGCACCAGTCTGCCTGCCCGAGTCTAAAACCCAAGCAGCCCGGGCGGGGGACCCACCGCCCGAACCCTTTACCCTGGTCATCCAGATTGACGCCTGGAACATCCGCGAACGCGACCATTGGGGCCAGACGCGAAAAATGCGGCAGCGCCAGCAGGAGGTCAAACGCTGGCATTGGGTTTACACCGCCACCTGTTTCCGGCTCAACCACCGCTGCACCAAGGGACGTTTCAAAACCAAACTGCGCGCCATCATCACCGAGCGCAGCTACGTGGCCACCCGTGGCGGGGTCGAGCCCTTGATGAAGCAACTTTACTTTGAAGCCAGAGCACGAGGACTGGGCCAGGCCCAACGGGTGCTCGTCATCGCCGATGGCGCCGTCTGGATCTGGAACCTCGTCGCCGATCGCTTCCCCAACGCCCGTCAGCGCCTGGACCTCTGGCACGCCGACCAACACCTCTGGGAAGTCGCCCACGACCTCTATGGTCGCGATACCCCCGAAGCCCGCCAATGGGTCGCCCCCTTGCTCGCCGCCCTCCGCAACGACCAACCCGGCCAAGTCATCCAGACCCTCGAAGAATTCCAACCGCGCCTCCACCAAGCGCTCCAGGAGAAAGTCCGCACCCAGATCGAATACTGGAACAACAACCAAAACCGGCTCCACTACCGCGCCGTCATGGCCGCCCGCAAAGCCGTCCAAGCGGGCACCGCCACCCCCGAGCAAATCCAACGGGCCAACGAGCCACTGGGTTCCGGTGCCATTGAAGCCACCTGTCGTCAGTATCAATGCCGCTTCAAGCGCACCGGCCAGTTCTGGACCACCGCCGGTGACGAGGCGCTGATGTGTCTGGAAACCTTTTGGCGCAACGACCGTTGGCACCAGCTCTTCCCTCACGCCGCGCCCCCATCCCTCGCCCGCAACTGATCTCCTCAGCCCCTCACCAACCACCACTCCCCCACGCCACAATCACCTGACCGGTCGTTCACAAGAGCCATCCCCCCGGAAAAATCTGAGATGCGCCCGGCGTCGAGTCGTCTGGATCATCGTGGTCTCCTTCGGTTCGGTGTTGCCCAACTCAACGGGGATTCGAAACGAATTGGAGAATAGGGCTGTCCAGTTGACTCTTGTGAGTTTTCGTGGCAAAAGCGTGGCGTG
>CAZBKX010000608.1:0-4969 GCA_964492535.1 uncultured Rhodoferax sp.
CTTCACAGGGCCGGCTATTCCTGATGCGCGAATGGCTGGAACTCTCCAGCGAGGAAATTTGTAAGGAAATGAGCCTGACGCCGACTAATCTGTATGTTCAGTTGCACCGCGCGCGGCTCAGGTTGCGCGAATGCCTGGAGCTCAACTGGTTTGCCCAACCCAAGACGTCATGATCCCTTTTAATCGCACCTGCAAACAGGTCTCTGCACTCATCATCGCCCGGGAAGACCGACAACTGCCTTGGGCCGACCGGCTGGCCTTGCGGCTGCATATGGCCATGTGCGCTACATGCCCCAAGTTCGAGCGCCAGGTGTTGACCATGGGGAACGCCATGAAGCAGTGGCGCAACTACGACGCGTCTGAACCAAAAATGCCCAACAACAAGCGCGAGTCCCCGTAAGTTGGCAGCTCTGTCGCCTTGGAAGCCTCTGCTTCTTGCAAAATAGTTACGCACACTGCAAATCTTGACGCATAATGCTGCGGTATTGTCGAAAATCGGCAATACGAGTTTGCGGTGTTTAGTCAGTTTCGCGTCTGCTTTAAGTCTTCATTTGTTTGTTGATTGCGTGGTAACAGCGGTTTTGGACTCCATCGCGTTTTGAGTTATTTTGAGGAGTCCTTTCATGGGCAACAAACTTTACGTGGGCAACCTGCCCTACACATTCCGTGACGAAGACCTGCAGCAAGCATTTGCCGCACATGGCACCGTTACCAGCGCAAAAGTCATGATGGAACGTGACACCGGCCGCTCCAAAGGCTTCGGCTTCGTGGAAATGGCCAGCGACGCTGAGGCGCAAGCCGCCATCGGTGGAATGAATGGTCAACAGTACGGTGGCCGCGGCCTCGTGGTGAACGAAGCCCGTCCGATGGAGGCACGTCCTCCACGCACTGGCGGCGGCTTCGGCGGCGGCGGTGGTGGCGGATACGGCGGCGGTGCTGGCGGCGGCGGTGGCCGTAGCGGTGGTGGCGGATACGGCGGCGGCGGCGGTGGCCGTAGCGGCGGCGGTGGCGGTGGCGGTGGTGGTTACGGCGGTGGTCGTAGCAGCTACTAAGCACCCGACTGGCTTATAGCCAATCGAACAACAAAAGGGCCCTTGTGGCCCTTTTGTTATTTTCGGGTCAGATTCACTCTTTAACGAGCACCGAGGTGAAGCCCCAGATCTTTCTCAATCAGAAGGGCGTCTGGGTTTTCGGGGCCGCCCGGCAAAGGCCTTGTCAAACAGCCAATTGGGCAGCAGCCGCAGCAGTTTGGCCACCACGCCCATTTGCCACGGAATCACGCGGTAACTCACGCCAGCCTCAATCGCCTGATGGGCGCGGGATGCAAAATCGGCAGGTGACAACAAAAACGGCATCGAATAGGTGTTTTTTTGTGTCAACGGGGTATCAATGTAGCCCGGGCACAAGGTCACGACTTGCACACCGCTGCCGCGCAACTCTCCGCGTAAACACTCGCAGTAGCTGATCAGAGCTGCCTTGCTGGGGCAGTTTGCGCCATGACCCGCAAAGCCCCTGATGCCGTTGACACTGCCAATACCCACCAATATACCCGAACCGCGCTGAATCATGGCCGTCAGAAAAGGGTGAAAGGTCGCTGCCGTGCCGATGTTGTTGGTGGCAAATGTTTGAGCCATGACATCAAGGTCAGCGCGCTGGGCCGTATCCACGCCAACGCTGATCCCCGCAGAAGCAATGACCACATCTGGAACCCCCTGGCATTGAATGCAGAGTTGACCCGACGCCACCATTTGGTCTGGCAGCGATACATCTGCGCCATAAATTCGATAGCGATCCAGCTGAAGGCCTTGCGCCTCAGCCCACGCCTGCATGCGCACTGCACGGCGAGCCACCAGCGCCAGTGAATAACCTGCCCTGTAAAACTGCAAGGCCAAAGCCTGACCGATTCCGCTGGAGGCACCGGTAATCAAAACGAGTTTGGGCATGCTGTTCTCCCATGAATTCATTTCGCAACCTGAGGCACCAGTGTGCCCTTCACGCGGCCTTTTAGCTGTATCACGCGATCAACATTGTTGTAATCGAGAGAATCTGCTGTGAATCGATCGCTCCCTCGGATTAAATCGACTGGCTTGTCGGATTTGATCGTTTGCGAATCCTTCACGATGTGCAAAAACTCGCCACGAAACTCCATTCTGGGCTGCAGTTGCCCTGCGGGGTTCAGCGTCGGCTCCCGCACTACCCTGGCATCACCAAACAACTGCACGTCCGTTGCGTTGGCGTTGGTTAGCGCCTGCTTGGCAGTAGCAATGGTCAGCTTGCCCTCTTCATTGAAGGAGCGAATCAAGGCCGAATCGATCTCCAGCGTATCGGTATCCGGGAAATGCCGGGCATCCAACCCGGTCACTTCGTTGGTCAGACGCCCCGCACGGTCAAAAGTCTTCACCGAAAACTTGTGCATGAAGTAGTCGGGTTCATGCCGCACCGGCGCCTGCGCAATAGGTGCTATTTGCAGCGGCGTGCTGCGAACCAGCCAATAAGTGCCCAGCGCCAGCACGCCCATCAGAATGACGGGCACATAGAGCGACAGTCGCTCCCACGCTGTTCGCATCACGCCGTGCGCCCTGCACTTTCCTCCAGCAGGCTGACATACCGCCCACTGGCCACCAACAACAGATCGCATAATTCCCTGGCCGCGCCCTCACCGCCTTTGGCATGGGTCACGTAGTGGGCAATGGCTTTGACTTCCACATGGGCATTTTGCGGCGCGCAAGCCAACGCACACCGTTGCATCACGGCAAGATCAGGCCAATCATCACCCATGCCTGCCGCCTCATGCCACCCCAGACCCAGGGCTGCCAATATGTCCTGAGCGGCTGGGCCCTTGTCTTCAGTGCCATAACGCACATGCTCAACGCCCAAAGCCGCCAGACGCAAACGCAGCGGTTTGGAGTCTCGGCCAGTAATGACAGCAACCACCAAACCGGCACGCTGCAACAGCTTGAGTCCTTGACCATCGAGCGTGTTGAAGCGCTTGATCGCCTCACCCGTTTCGGTGAAGTAAAGACTTCCGTCAGTCAAGACACCATCGACATCAAAGAAAACCACACGGATGTTTTGGGCTTTCAGCAGTAACTCTGGCGGAAAATAAATGGCGGGATTCATCAGATTACTTTCGCCCGCATCAAATCGTTGCTGTTCAGGGCGCCGCACAACTGGCCGGCAGCATCCACCACGAGTACGCTGGTAATACGGTGCAGTTCCATCAAGTCCGCTGCCTCGACGGCCAGTGCGTCGCTCAATATGGTGGCTGGATTGGCGTGCATGACTTGCCCGGCAGTGCTGGTGCGCAGGTCCATGCCCTGCTCAACCAGGCGACGCAAGTCACCGTCGGTGAAGATGCCAATCACCCTGGAGCTTTCATCAACAATAGCCGTAGCACCCAGACCCTTGGCACTCATTTCCCGCATCAACTCGCCAAAGCCTGCGTGGGCACCCACTTTGGGCACATCGTCTCCAGAACGCATGACATCACTGACATGTGTGAGCAGTTTGCGCCCCAACGCGCCGCCCGGGTGTGAGCGGGCAAAGTCTTCAGCCTTGAAGCCGCGCGCATCAAGAAGCGCGACGGCCAGGGCATCGCCCAAAGCCAATTGAGCCGTCGTACTGGCGGTTGGCGCCAAATTGAGAGGGCAGGCTTCCTTCTCCACTCCGCAATTGAGAAAAATATCAGCGTGCTTGGCAAGCGTGGATTCGGCATGGGCAGTCATCGCAATCAACGGTGCGCCCATGCGCTTGAGCACCGGCAGAATCGCGGTCAGCTCCGATGACTCCCCGCTGTTTGAAATAGCCAGTACAAGGTCTGAGCTTTTGATCATGCCGAGGTCACCATGGCTGGCCTCTGCAGGATGAACAAACATGGCAGGGGTGCCAGTTGAAGCCAGTGTGGCGGCGATCTTGCGCCCGATATGCCCGCTTTTCCCCATGCCCATGACAACAACCCGACCTGTGACAGCCAACATCATCTCCACAGCACCGATGAACGCTGCCCCCAAATGCCGCTTCAAACCCAAAACAGCGGCGGCCTCAATGTCCAAGGTTTCCTGTGCCAAACGAATGACTTGAGCCGGTTCAAAGGTTGGGGCGGGCTTGCGTTGTAGTGTCATAAAAGAATTCTATCGGGGAGCAGAGCGCTTGGTACCATCCAAGGGTGAGCCCTCTTGAACTGACCCTACTCTATTTGTTGGCCGCCGTTCTGGGCGTCGTGGCTTTTCGCTCATTGAAGCTGCCGCCCATGCTGGGTTACCTTGCTGTTGGGGTCATTATCGGACCCAATGCACTTGCATTGGCAAAGAACGCTGATGGTGTGCGTCATCTGGGCGAGTTCGGCGTGGTGTTTCTGATGTTTGTCATCGGGCTTGAGTTCAATCTGCCCAAACTCCGTGCCATGCGCAAGCATGTGTTTGGGCTGGGATTTTCACAAGTACTTCTTACGATCGTCGGCGCAACAGGGGTCAGTCTCGGGCTCGCCTTGCTGGCCCCGGCAATCTGGGGAATGACTTGGCAAACAGCGCTGTCATTGTCAGCCGCACTTTCAATGAGCAGCACAGCCATCGTTGTCAAGCTCATGACGGAGCGCCTTGAGGTGGAGTCCGAACACGGCAAGCGCGTGATGGGCGTCCTATTATTTCAGGATCTGGCTGTCGTTCCCCTCTTGGTACTTATTCCTGCGCTGGGGGCGTCAGGAGAACGATTGATCGAAACGCTGGCGATTGCCACTGCCAAGGCAACGCTGCTGATTACCTTGCTGCTGGTGGGCGGCCCCAGAGTGATGCGATTTTGGCTGACGCTGGTCGCGCGGCGAAAAAGTGAAGAGCTCTTTGTCCTGAATCTCCTGCTGATCACCCTTGGCCTGGCCTGGCTAACCGAGTTGGCCGGCTTGAGTCTGGCACTCGGCGCCTTTATCGCGGGCATGCTGATTTCCGAAACCCAATACAAGCACCAGGTAGAAACC
>CAZBKX010000609.1:0-1613 GCA_964492535.1 uncultured Rhodoferax sp.
AGGGCGACCGCCTGCAAGGCCGGCAAGGGCCTCGCCCAGGACGAGGAGTACGTCGCGAGGACGAACAAGAGGTGCCCGCGCCCCGGGTGCCAGGCTCTCGTGCCACACTTCTTCAAGCACGGGTGCCACCAGGTCGCTTGCAAGGCCTGCGGCTACTCGTTCTGCTTCCTGTGCCTGCGCGGCGCCTCGGACAAGAACTGCAAGTGTCCGGTGTTCTGCAGCGGCCCGAAGGGCCCGGAGGGCAAGGGCGGGTGCGGCTGCGTCAAGTGCGACGAGTGCAAGCACGGGGCCCCGTGCGGAGCGTGCGGATCCACCGGATGCCCTTCCTGCTCCTGAAATACGAAAGCCGCCTTTAAAAAAAATAGAGGGACTTCTGGATCAAAAAGGGATGGTTTGCGCTAAGACCAAGGAGGGCAAATTCAAGGGCAAGTGCAGGCCGCGCCCTTTGATGGAGCGCTGCGGAGCCATGATCGTCTGCCACTCGAAGGGGTACGACAGTCAGGGTAACGTCGTGTTCAAAGTCACGCGTGCACAGAATATCGCTATGCGTAAGGGGAAGGCGTGCACAGAGAGTGTCATGGGCCAACAGGTCATCGTCAGACCGTGCAAGGGCTTCGTGCAGAAGGACGATCCGAAGCTGAACTTCGTAAACACCAGGAAGCTCTGCGCCTATCACCTCGCGTCAACCGGAACTGGGCCTGTGACTAAGAAGGGGACCGCCCCGAAGGTCATAAAGACCGGTCTTATCACCCCTACCGGGGATCAGAGGAAGATGCGTTCACGCAAGTCACCCAGCCGGTGTTACCAGGTCACCAGGCCATAGGAAACAACAATATCATCGGGCGGTTTTTTTCATTTGATCTGGGGCGGCGGTGGCGGTAGGGCGTAGAAGCTCTTCAGGACCCTGGCGGCCCGGGGCATCGGGTCCCTAGTCGAGAACTGGCGGTCGCGGATGCTGTCCTGCCTCCTCGCGTCCCACTGGGCCATCGCCTCGTCGGACGGCTCGTCCTCGAGGCAGAACCTGGCCCTGATCATCCAATTGCAGTTCGTGCAGTACCCGGGGTGCCCGTCGACGTATTCGAGGCTGACCTCGTCTCCCTTGGAGTAGAGCGCGACCGACCATGGGGAGGTGGGCTTGTGGCAGTTCGGGCACCTGATGTTCAGCACGCACGTCGAGACCTTGCCTGTCTGCGCCTGCTCCTGGTCATCTACGACGACGACGACGACCTCCTCCTCCTCTGTCATTGTTTTGGTGAAATATAAGCGGGCGTGCCCAGTCTTTTTTCACCCAACAACGATAAAATGGAGGTGATCGACCCAGAGCACGACGTCGTCGCCAAGTGCCCCAACGGCAAGCTCAAGCGCAACACCGCCCCCATCTACGTCGTCATCAGGGTCGACGTCGACGGTGCCGACACGGACGCGGACGTGATCGCCTACTCGTACGACGCGGACTTCGGCTCCAAGTTCATCGAGCAGATCGCGTGCCGCGAGACTTACGGCAAGTTCTGGGACTACAAGAAGGACGGCTCGCCTTGCTTCGACCCATACACGGACGACGGCGAGGAGAGGCCGTTCCCGGACGGCAGGTTCATGATGTGGGACGAGACGAC
>CAZBKX010000610.1:0-1923 GCA_964492535.1 uncultured Rhodoferax sp.
TCGATCTCCCGAAAAAATGCAGCTGCGAATACAACTGTCAATTTGATTTTGATCTTGTCAAAATGCATGGCCTTGACATTTGTCAGATTGCGAGCGGTTTTTTACGCCGCAGGGCGAGTGCCTCACAACATCAGCCGCCGCAGGTCTCGCTGGCGGCATTGGCAATGGCGTCCCACTCGGCTTGGGTGAGGACCTGGGGCACATAGGTGACGCCTTTTGCGAGCAGTTGCCCGTTGAAGGCACGCAGGTGGTTGCGCGAGCCGCAGAGCAGGCTGGTGTACACCTGCAGGATGTCGGTCTCGTCGGTGACAGCTTTCTTTTCGTTGATGTCGTGAATGTCGGTTTCCTCGATCAGCGCGCCCACCTTGAGCGCGTCGATCAGGCTGGGTTGACCCATGGCGATCAGCGTGTTGTAGAGCGCCTGCAGCGCGGGGTCTTCAAACACACCGGGCGCCTTGCCGGCAGCCGGATCGGCAATGCCGTACTTGACCAGCAGGGCGAGGATGGTTTCGGTGTGGGTGGTCTCACTCACCGCAATCTGGCTGAAGACGTTGGCGCCCCACACGCTGTACAGCGCCACATAGACATCGTGGGCCAGTTTCTCTTCCTCGCGCATGAACTTCAGCCCTGCGATTTCTTCGGGCGACAGGGCGGCCACCTGGGGGGCGGGTGCGGTGGGTGCGGCTTGGGGGGCCACTGCCAGGCTGGGTGCCGGGGTGTCCGGGATCGCCGTGCTGGCCAGCTCATCGCCGCCACCGCCACAGGCCGTCAACACGGGCGCGAGGGTGATGGCGCCCAGTGAGGCGCCGAGGTAGTGCAGAAATTGTTTACGTTTCATGACTCTTTCCTTTCCATGCGGCACGGGGGTACCGCTCGTGCCCTGAAGGTTAGGGACGCCGCCCCCAGGCGCCGCTGAGGCATCTCAATGGAAAAAGCGAAAGTTGTAACAAATGTGGGCCATGGCGCCGCCTGTTAACCACCGGTTACGTTCTCCGTCCAACCGGCGCGATTTTCTGGCTGACCCGTGCGCATCGGCAGGGCCCGGGCCAAAGCCCCCGCCCCGGTATGATTCGCCGCTCCGCCCAAACCCGTCCTCGCGCCTCCCTTCGCCCTCCTCCCGCATGTCGTCCGGTCTCAATCTCGCCCAGCAGGAAGCCGTGAACTTCATGCACGGCCCCTGCCTGGTACTGGCCGGCGCCGGCTCCGGCAAGACGCGGGTGATCACGCACAAGATCGCCCGGCTGATCCAGGCCGGGATGGAGCCCCAGCGCATCGCCGCCATCACCTTCACCAACAAGGCCGCCGCCGAGATGCGCGAGCGCGCCAAGGGGCTGATCGGCCGGGGCGCCAAGGAGGTGCTGATCTGCACCTTTCACGCCCTGGGCGTGCGCATGATGCGCCAGGACGGCGCGGTGCTGGGCCTCAAGCCCCAGTTCAGCATCCTGGACAGCGACGACGTGACCAGCATCCTGAAGGACTGCGGCGGCACGGTCGACGCCGCCACCGCGCGCCAGTGGCAGTGGACCATCAGCCTGTGGAAGAACACCGGGCTGAACGCCGCGCAGGCCCTGGCCCAGGCGAAGGACGACAGCGAGCGCGTCACCGCGACGATCATGGCGCGCTACGAGGAGCGGCTGAGCGCCTACCAGAGCGTCGATTTCGACGACCTGATCGGCCTGCCGCTCAAGCTGCTGGCAGAGTACCCGGACGTGCGCGCCAAGTGGCAGGCGGCGCTGGGCCATGTGCTGGTGGACGAGTACCAGGACACCAACGCCACCCAGTACGAGGTGCTCAAGCACCTGGTGGGCGAACGCGGGCGTTTCACCGCCGTGGGCGACGACGACCAGTCCATCTACGGCTGGCGCGGCGCCACGCTGGACAACCTGAAACGCCTGCCGCAGGATTTTCCGCAGCTCAAGGTGG
>CAZBKX010000611.1:0-7778 GCA_964492535.1 uncultured Rhodoferax sp.
TGCTGGTGATGGTGACGGCCGCCGCGAGCCAGGCGGTGCGGCTGCGGTGATGGCGCGAAGGCAGGGCGCCGGACCAGCCCGTCAACAGCGTGCCCACCAGCAAGGGCAGCAGAATGATGGTGAGCAACACGGTTATGGCCCTTCAGGGAAAAAACAAAAATTTTAGGCGAGCATTGACATGGTTCATCAGTGCCCCGAATAAATTTAAACCTTCAGTGGTCGCTGGAAGTGCGCACCATGAGCTTGTCTGTGTAGGCGATCGCCATGGCAGACATCAGGAAGGTGATGTGAATCACGGTCTGGGCAATCAGCACCTTGTCCGAGTAGTTCGCGGCGTTGATGAAGGTCTTGAGGAGATGAATAGAGCTGATGCCGATGATGGCTGTTGCAAGTTTGACCTTCAGTACCGAGGCGTTGACGTGGCTGAGCCACTCGGGCTGATCGGGGTGACCCTCCAGATCCATGCGGCTGACAAAGGTCTCATAACCGCCCACGATGACCATGATCAGCAGGTTCGAAATCATGACCACGTCGATCAGCGCCAACACCACCAACATGATGATGGTTTCATTCAGGCTCGTGACCGTGACATCGGATTTGTAGCCAATGCTGGTGACCAGGGCTTGCAAGGCGGTCTGATTCCCAAACACGGCCTCAAGCAGGTGGACCAGTTCCACCCAAAAATGAAACACATAGACGCCTTGGGCGGCAATCAGGCCCACATAAAGCGGCAGCTGAAGCCATCGACTGGCAAAAATGAACCGGGGGACAGGGCGCATCTTGCGGGCGTTATCAGCATGGGGAGTGGGCATATTCAATCTCGAAACAAGGTTAATTCTTGATTGTAGGGGTGTGCACTTTTGGTGTAAGTCAGTAGCATGTAAGTGCAGGCGCCGACAGTCGCCAACAATTTAATTCAACAAGAGGAGCTAGATACATGAGTGCAACACCATCCGCCATTGAATCCGTATTGGTTGAGAACCGCGTTTTTCCACCCAGCGAGGCCTTTCAGAAATCGGCCCGCATCTCCGGCATGGCTGGCTACAACGCACTGTGCGCTGAGGCAGCCAGCGATTTCGAGGGCTTTTGGGCTCGTCTGGCCCGTGAGAATGTGCTGTGGAGCAAGCCTTTTACCAAAACGCTTGATGAATCAAACGCGCCGTTTTACAAATGGTTTGACGATGGTGAACTGAATGCGTCCGCCAACTGCCTTGATAAGCACATGGGGACGCCCAACGAGAACAAGGTAGCAGTTATTTTTGAAGCTGACGACGGCGCCGTGACCAAAACAACCTACAAGGAATTGTTGGCCAAGGTGAGCCAGTTTGCCAACGCACTGAAGGCGCGCGGCATCAACAAAGGCGACCGTGTCCTGATCTACATGCCGATGACGCTCGAAGGTGTGATTGCCATGCAGGCTTGCGCCCGCATCGGCGCGACGCACAGTGTGGTGTTTGGCGGCTTTTCTGCCAAGGCACTGCAGGAACGCATCATTGACGCGGGCGCCGTGGCGGTGATCACCTCCAACTTCCAAATGCGTGGCGGCAAGGAATTGCCTCTGAAGGCAATCGTCGATGAAGGCCTGGGCCTGGGGGGCTGCGAGTCCATCAAGTCAGTGTTGGTGTTTCAACGCACGCCCACCGCCTGCAACATGGTGGCGGGTCGCGATATCACGTTCACAGAAGCCCTGGCCGGACAAAGCACCGAGTGCGCGCCTGTGGCGGTGGGCGCCGAGCATCCCTTGTTCATCTTGTTTACTTCTGGCTCCACTGGCAAACCAAAGGGTGTGCAGCATGCCACCGGCGGCTTCATGTTGTGGTCAAAGCTGACCATGGACTGGACCTTTGACCTGAAAGCGGATGACGTGTTCTGGTGCACGGCCGATATCGGCTGGATCACGGGCCATGCCTACGTGGCGTATGGCCCGCTGGCCGCAGGTGCCACCCAGATCATTTTTGAAGGCATTCCCACCTTCCCCAATGCGGGTCGTTTCTGGCAGATGATCGAGCGCCACAAGTGCAGTATTTTCTACACAGCGCCCACGGCCATTCGCTCGCTGATCAAAGCGGCCGAGAGTGATGAAAAAGTGCACCCTGATCGCTCAGACCTGAGCAGCCTGCGCATTTTGGGTTCGGTCGGTGAGCCCATCAACCCCGAAGCGTGGATGTGGTACTATAAAAACATTGGCTACGAAAAGTGCCCGATTGTGGACACCTTCTGGCAGACCGAAACCGGCGGCCACATGATCACGCCGCTGCCTGGCGCGACACCGCTTGTGCCTGGCAGCTGCACCTTGCCATTGCCGGGCATCATGGCTGCCATCGTTGATGAAGCGGGTGTGGATGTACCCAATGGTTCCGGAGGTTTGTTGGTGGTCAAGCGGCCTTGGCCCTCGATGATCCGTACCATCTGGAATGACCCAGAGCGTTTCAAGAAGAGCTATTTTCCCGAAGAGTTGGGCGGTACCACCTACCTGGCGGGCGACGGAGCGGTGCGCAATGCGGACACCGGCTATTTCCGCATCACGGGTCGCATTGATGACGTGTTGAATGTGTCGGGTCACCGCATGGGCACCATGGAGATCGAGTCGGCTTTGGTGGCCAAGTCGGACCTGGTGGCCGAGGCTGCCGTGGTGGGGCGTCCGGATGACTTGACCGGCGAGGCTATCTGCGCCTTCGTGGTGCTCAAGCGCCCCGTGCCGACCGGCGACGAAGCCAAAGCCATTGCCAAGGAATTGCGTGACTGGGTCGCCAAAGAAATTGGCCCGATCGCCAAGCCCAAAGACATCCGTTTTGGCGAAAACTTGCCCAAGACCCGTTCCGGCAAGATCATGCGCCGGCTGTTGCGCTCACTGGCCAAGGGGGAATCCATCACCCAAGACACCTCCACGCTGGAAAATCCGGCGATCCTGGACCAGTTGGGTCAGACTTACTGAGCTGACGCTGCTGGCAAGCCGCCTGGCTCCAGAAGAGTCGGGCCTGTAAAAAAGCTCGCTTGCGCGGGCTTTTTTACCTTGGGTTGGTTGTAGCGTTCAGCTGGCGAGCACCCAAGCCGCCAGTTTCTTGGCATCGGCCTCGTTCACCTGTGGGTTGGCAGGCATCGGGATGGCACCCCAGACGCCGGAGCCGCCTTTCATGATCTTGGTAGCCAGCTTGTCCGCTGCATCTTTTTGGCCAGTATATTTTTTGGCGACATCTTTGTAAGACGGACCCACCAGCTTCTTGTCCATGGCGTGGCAAGCCATGCAGTTTTTGGAGGTGGCCAGTGCCTGATCGGCCAATGCAGGAGCACAGACAGAGACGGCAGCAACTAGCGCGAAGAGAAGGTGTTTCATTGTGGTTCCTGGTGGGGTAGTTTACAGTTGGTAAAAGTTTATACCGTGATGACGATGAACAGCGTGTGAATGTCGGCAATTTGGAAATGCAGAGGACAGTGATATGTATTTTTTGGGACTTGGGCTGGTTTTTCTGGTCATGAAATACCTGGCGTTGGGGCCGGTCGCCGAATGGGACTGGTGGATTGTGCTGTTGCCGTTTGGGTTGGCCATAGTTTGGTGGGCCTGGGCGGACTCGACCGGCTACACCAAAAAGAAAGTGGTGGAGCGGGAGAATGCGCGAAAGCAGGAGCGCGTTGACCGAACTCGGGAAGCCTTGGGCATGCTGCCCAAAAAGAAGAAGCGCTGACATAAAAAAGCCCGCCGGGCTTGGCTGACTCAAATCAGCTTGACAGGTCAGTAGTTGTCCAGTACCGCGCCCTTGCTGGCGGTTGATGCATTGAAAGCAAATTTGGCTTGCACGCCCCGGGTGTAGCGCGGCAGCGGCGCCGTCCAGGCCGCGCGACGCGTGGCGATCACGTCGTCTGCCACATTGAGTTGCAGCAGCAACTGGTGCGCATCAATCGTGATCGGATCATTTTCTTCAATGAGTGCAATCAAGCCCCCCACGGCCGCTTCAGGCGCTACGTGGCCCACCACCATGCCCCAGGTACCACCCGAGAAGCGTCCATCAGTAATCAAGCCGACCGACTCGCCCAGGCCTTGACCGACCAGTGCGCCTGTAGGTGCCAGCATCTCCGGCATGCCTGGGCCACCTTTGGGGCCGAGGTATCGCAGCACCATCACGTCGCCCGCCACAATCTTGTTGGCCAAAATAGCTGCCAACGCAGACTGCTCGTCATCAAACACGCGCGCTGGGCCGGTCATGACCGGATTTTTCAGGCCAGTGATTTTGGCCACGCAGCCTTCAGGTGACAGATTGCCTTTGAGAATGGCCAGGTGGCCTTGGGCGTACATCGGGTTGCTCATGGGGCGAATCACGTCCTGGTCGGCACGCGGGGCATCCGGCACATCCTTGAGTACTTCGGCAATGGTCTGGCCGGTGATAGTGATGCAGTCGCCGTGCAACAGATCAGCTGACAACAGCATTTTCATAACTTGCGGAATGCCGCCAGCCTGGTGCAAGTCCACCGCCAGGTATTGGCCACTGGGTTTCAGGTTGCACAGCACGGGAGTTTTAACGCGCACGCGCTCGAAGTCGTCAATGGTCCACTCCACCCCTGCGGCGTGGGCAATCGCTAAAAAGTGCAGTACGGCGTTGGTGGAGCCACCTGTTGCCATGATGACGGCCACGGCGTTCTCGATGGATTTGCGTGTCACGATGTCACGCGGCTTCAGGTCTTTCTTGATGGCTTCGACCAGTACCCGGGCTGATTCTTTGGCGGAGCTGACCTTTTCGTCATGCGGGTTGGCCATGGTGGAGGAGTAGGGCAGAGAGATGCCCAGCGCCTCAAAGGCCGAACTCATGGTGTTGGCGGTGTACATGCCACCGCAGGAACCCGTGCCTGGAATGGCGCGGCGTTCGATTTGCAGCAGATCTTCGTCGCTCAAGCGGCCAGCGGCGTTCTCGCCAACAGCTTCAAACACACTCACGATGTTCAGCTCTTTGCCTTGGTAATGGCCGGGCAGAATGGTGCCGCCATAAACGAAGATCGCGGGCACATTGGCGCGCAGCATGCCCATCAGGCCGCCGGGCATGTTTTTGTCGCAGCCGCCAATCACGACCACGCCATCCATCCACTGGCCCTGCACGCAGGTCTCGATGCAATCAGAAATCACCTCACGGCTGACCAGGCTGTACTTCATGCCCTCGGTGCCCATGGCTATCCCGTCACTGATGGTGGGCGTGCCGAAGGTTTGCGCCTTGCCACCGGCTTCTTCAATGCCCGCCACGGCCGCATCGGCCAGTTTTTGCAGGCCGCTGTTGCAAGGGGTGATGGTGCTGTGGCCATTGGCTACGCCAATCATGGGCTTGTTGAAGTCCTCGGTCTCGTAACCCAGGGCGTAATACATGGAGCGGTTGGGCGCGCGGGACTTGCCCTCGGTGATGTTTTTGGAGCGCGGGTTCAGGATGACGGGTTGGGTGGTCATGGGTGTCTCTGGTGGAGTTGGTGTCTATTCGGCCGTCTATTTTAAGGAGCAGAAAGCGGCTTGGCCTTGCGTGCACAATGCCGGGCATGCTGATTCATCCTGAAATTAACCCCGTTGCCCTGCAACTTGGGCCCCTGGCCGTCCATTGGTACGGCCTGACCTACCTCGCCGCATTTGGCTTGTTCATGTTGCTGGGCTTTCGGCGCTTGCGCCATCAACCCTTTGCCGCCATCACGGGCGAGGGCGCCTGGAGCCGCCGGGATGTGGAAGATATTTTGTTTTTGGGCGTGATGGGTGTGGTCTTGGGTGGGCGTGTGGGCTATTGCCTGTTTTACAAGCCCGCCTACTACCTGAGCCATCCGCTGGAGATTTTTGCGGTCTGGCAGGGCGGCATGAGTTTTCATGGGGGCATGCTCGGCGTGATCGTGGCCATGGTCTGGTTTGCCCGATCGCGCCACAAGCCCTGGCTGCAAGTCGCTGATTTTGTAGCGCCCTGCGTGCCCACCGGTTTGGCGGCGGGGCGGGTGGGCAATTTCATCAATGGCGAGTTGTGGGGCCGCTTGAGCAGTCCGGATTTGCCCTGGGGCATGGTATTTCAGGGTGCGGGCGATTTGCCGCGCCACCCATCGCAGGTGTACCAGTTCTTGCTGGAAGGTCTGCTGTTGTTCGTGCTGCTCTGGTTTTACGCCCGCAAAGAACGTAAGGAGGGCCAGGTGGCGGCCATGTTCCTGGTGGGCTACGGCGTGTTTCGGTTTGTGGCGGAGTTTTTCCGGGAGCCCGATGCGCATTTGGGCATTTTGTCCCTGGGCCTGAGTATGGGTCAGTGGTTGTGCGTGCCCATGATTCTGGGCGGATTGGCGATGTGGCGGTGGGCGCAGGTGCGCGCGGTCCACTGAGCACTGATTTTCCGACTGGCCAAGGGTTTATCCCGGGAGAAACAATCCAGCGAGGTTTGTCTTAGCCTTTCATAACTAAAGTTTCGGTGTTCATTTTGACAGGCAAAGCGCCTGCAAACCCTTGATCTACACGGCTTCCAAGCGCAATTGCAGGGGGTCAAGTTGAAGGGCTTGCGTAAAGAAGCGGTGCACATGCAGATCGATTGTCTCCATCACTAATTCCGCCTTATCGTGCAGCACCGGTTTGAGCTCATCAAGGGCTGCTGCTATCAAGGCACGAAAGCAGCCCCACAGCCTGGCGGAGAAATCAATCAGGGTCGCGTTGCCCACTATTTGCTGCCTCATCTGCGCGACACCGCTGGCACCGTGCTGGTGTTTGGCAATGACAAGTAGACAAAACCGTATCGCCGTCAGATGGATAGAGGCGACATAACAGGCATAGTGACGCGCCTGCTCTGTCAGAAACCCCAGGTGCTGCTTGGACTCTTTGAAATACACCTCAATGGCCCAGCGCATGGCATAGAGTTCGAGCATTTTCTGGGGATCAAGATTGATATCGGTCGTCAGGAACACCGCCCAGTCATGCTTGCCAGGCTGAGCCTTGTCTGAATCAGCCACGCCCCGCACAAAAAGCAAACGCACCTTGATCCAACGTGCCGTATCAGCCTTGGGATCGTTCAAATTGAGTTCCACCACGACCGTCTTGGACTGATAAGGTTGGCCAGGTACTTTCTCCCATTGCCCGCGTACTGCAGACTGGTACAGGGCGCACACATCCATTTCTTTGCAAACCACTTTGTCAGGGGTGTACAGGCTGTGGCGATATTTCATCGTGTTTTTCTTCATGCGCACAATTGCTGTGAGCAGCGCATCCTCAGCTAGTGTGATCATGGGCTTGGTGCCAACTGCGCATCTGCCAGCAAATACTTGGCATGAATACCGGCTCGTTGCGCCCGCGTAATCATGGTGCGCGCCATGTCTGACTTGGTTTGGTGCAACGCAGCCCGGTGGCGCACGGCCACGATGCTGCGCCCGTCCTTGAAGGGCGCGGGCAAGCCCACCACATTGGTCTTGCCGGTGAACAACTCACTGTCAATAGGAACAAAGCCCTTTGCACAAGACAGCCCCAAGGTCAAAACCTGCTGGCCCATAACATGGCGAGCGGTAGTGTGGTCAAAGTGGCTTGCTACGCCGGGCATCTTTTTGCCAGAGCGCACTTTGATGGTGTCATCCAACACGAGGGCTGTAGCGTCATCGGGCGAAGCAATTTGCTGCAACGCCTTGCGGGCAACACGCAAATGTAGGGCGCGCCAGTTCCAGTCTTCACGGTTCATGGCCTCGTACAGCACATCTTTGCCTGCCGCGCAAAACGTTCGCAACGAATCCCTTGCGAACAAACTCACGGAATTCGATTTCAACCACACCCACATCGTGAGGCAGTACATGACCGAGTTGAC
>CAZBKX010000612.1:0-2454 GCA_964492535.1 uncultured Rhodoferax sp.
CCCACTGTCACACCGGCAGGCGGGGACAGACGTGGTCCGTCAGGTGCGCCGCTATCTCCACCATGCGCCGGGTATTGCACGAGGGGCGCACGCCGCGGCCTTTGCAGGAATAGGCCACGAAGTAATCGTGCCCGCAGTCATCACACCACGCCCGGGCAAAGCCGTGCGCGAAGATGCCGCATTCGAGGTATTTGCGAAAAGCCTGACGAACATAGGGCTTGGGGTTCAATCTGGTACCGTTCGGCTTGGGTGAGGTGTGTGTAGGTCATTCTGGTCAACTTTGACTTGGTGGTCGAGGGGTCTGGATGCTCTCATATCTCGCCCACCCAACCCGTTGTTCATGAAGTTGCACTTCGAATTTGAACTCGCGTTTCAACGCTGGGTGGAGAGTTGCCCACTGGAATACACCAGCCCGAATGCGCCCGCAGTACGTGACGTGCCGGGCACCTGGCTACTCTCGATTCTTGGTCGCAGGTTGGTCACATGCGCGTCGGGTCGTGGTGGTACGCAGTGCGCCCAAGGCCTTGCCCAGCACAGTCGACGGCGTCAAGGGCAAAAAGGCAAAACGCCAAAAGGGTCTGGACTTTGAAGACACTGACCCGCTCAAGCGCTGGGACTACGCCGTCTTGGTGACCAACTCCGATTACGAGCTAAAAGCCATTGGTCAACTCTACCGCGACCGGGCTGATTGTGAAAATGGCTTTGATGAGTTGAAGAACCAATGGGGCTGGGGCGGCTACACCACACAAGATCTGCAGCGCTGCAATCTCTCGGCCCGAGCCGTGGCCTTGATTTACAACTGGTGGAACTGGTTCGTGCGACTGGCACATCCAGCCACTCGACTGGAAGCCATCACCTCACGCCCTTTGTTGTTGGCGGGGGTAGCGCGATTCACGCACCATGCTGGTCAATCCAGACTTTTGCTGACCTTGACCCATGCCGCTGGCGATTTGATCAAGTCTATGGTGGCCAATGTCCGAAAAGGACTGGACACTATTCTTGCAACGGCGCCACAGTTGAGCAAGCGAGAACGGTGGTCTGCATTGGTGCGCTACATCGTAGAAAAAATCATCGCCACCAAACCCAAAAATGACGTTCAGCCTACGTTGATGCCGTCAAACTTTTCGCAGTCGCTCCTATCTGCGACTGGGTAACTGAGGAATTTAGGATAACGATACTGAAATAGTGTTCAAACGGGCCCGCATGGCCATGTGCAGGGCCAAAAAGGCCGGCGGCAATTCAGTGGTGTTTGAGGGCGCCTGAGCCGTTCAACCCGCTGAATCGGTGGCCTCGGTGTCGGCGGGGATCAAGGTGGCCAACACCTTGTCAATGGTCTTGCCATCCATGTCCACGATCTCAAATTTCCAGTCTTGCCATTCAATGGTGTCCGCGACCTTGGGCAGGCGGCCGGTTAACAGCATCATCATGCCGCTGAGAGTGTGGTAGCGCCCCCGTTCCTCTTCGGGCACGCTGCTCAACCCCAGGCGGTCTTTCAACTCAGGCACCGGGATGTGCCCGTCCAGCAACCAGGAACCGTCTTCCCGCTGCACCGCCCAAGAGGTCTCAGGGTCTCGCGGCTGGAACTCGCCGGTGATGGCTTCAATCAAATCTTTCAGGGTAACGATGCCCTGCACCTCGCCGTACTCGTCAATCACACAAGCCATGTGCACATCGGAGGAGCGGAAGTTATCCAGCAACTCCATCCCGGTCAGTGTTTCCGGCACATACAAGGGGGGCTGCATGTTGTGTTTCAAATCCGGCACACCGCCATGGGCCACCAGCGACAGCAGTTGGCGTGCGTTGGCAATGCCCAGGATGTTCTGCATGCTGCCTTCCACCACGGGAAAGCGGGCATGGTCCGAGGCGTCGATGCGTTTGAGGTTTTCTTCAAAGCTCAGCCGGGTGTCCAGCACCACCACATCGCCGCGGGGCACCATCAGGGAGCCGATTTGCCGGTCATCCAGCAAAAACACATTGCGCACCATGGTGTGTTCATGGGACTCAATCACCCCTGCGCTGGTGCCTTCAGCCAGCATGGCGTGAATCTCTTCCTCGGTGACGTTGGAGCCAGTGCCGTCCTTGACACCCATCAGGCGCAACAAGCCTTTGGTGGAGCCCGACAGGAGGCGCACGAAAGGCTTGGTGGCGGTTGCCAGAAAATTGATGGGCTTGGCCACCAGCCGGGCCACCGTTTCGGGGTTGGCCTGCCCCAGGCGCTTGGGCACCAGTTCACCGAGAACGATGGAGAAATAAGTGATCAGCACCACTACCAGGGCTGTACCTGTGTACGAGGCATAAGGGTCTTGCAGCCCCAGGGTCACCAGCCATTGAGCCAGCGGTGGCGCCAGCGCCGACTCACCCACGATACCGTTGAGCACACCAATGGAGGTGATGCCAATCTGGATGGTGGAGAGAAAGCGGGTGGGGTCCTCCCCCAGTTTGACGGCGGCGATG
>CAZBKX010000613.1:0-7663 GCA_964492535.1 uncultured Rhodoferax sp.
GCATGCAAAAGGAAGGTTGCTCAGCAGGGCACTCGGAAAAAGTATGTGCCCTGTTTCCAGTTTATCCCGTTACCCACCGTCCGCCGACAGGAGACTTACCCTTATGAAGCGAAGTAGCCTGAAGGCTGAATCATTTTCACTGGACCGCGCCTGCTCGGCGCAGGCCCATCCGGCAGGGCTTCTGAAACGCTGGTGCGCACCGCAAACCAGCCGGAGCGCTGATCGACCACACTGTCGGGCGAGTATTCCCATGCCAGACCCCAGCCAGACTCGATTTGTACCCTTCCTCCATCTGCACATCACCGTAGTCCACCCGCAGGCAGTGTCCTGATAATCACTTGGGGGGGGGGCAGGTCGTGGCCCGGTTGCAACTCGGGATGGGCAAAGGCCACAGGCTTTCCGCTACCATGCGGACGGTTCAAATTCGCCCGGTGCCGGGCTTCAACGGAGAATGCTGATGTTTAGTCATGTGATGCTGGGTGTGAATGATCTAGAGATGTCGAAGAAGTTTTATGACGCCATTCTGGGCACGCTGGGCCTGCCTTCGGGCGTAGCCAACAAGAACCGGTATTTCCACCGCAGCCCCACGGGCACGTTCGCCATCACCACGCCCATCAATGGCGAGCCCGCCACCCACGGCAACGGCAGCACCATCGGGTTCACCGTTCAGTCCCCCGAGCAAGGTGACGCGTTCCATGCCGCCGGCGTGGCCAATGGCGGCACCGATTGCGAAGACGCTCCCGGCTTTCGGGAAAGCGCGGCCGGTAGCCTTTACCTGGCTTACCTGCGCGACCCCGACGGCAACAAGATCTGCGCCCTGCACCGGCCTGCCAAATAAAGCCGTCTAGCACAGCCGTGGGCCATGCCGTGGCGCGCCTGCGTGCCGCTCGCCTGGCCCGTGCTGTCAAACCCTTTCGGGCCCGCGGCGGACCCGCTGAGCGGTGCCCCGGCTGCCGGGTGATGCACAGCTATTGCTTGTGTGGCTTGCGCCCGAACGTGCCCACACAGGCTGGCATGTGCCTGCTGATGGCCGACATCGAGCCCCTCAAACCCAGCAACACCGGCTGGCTGATTGCCGACGTGGTGGCCAACACCTTTGCTTTTGGCTGGGCCCGCACGTCAGTGGACCCTGACTTGTTAACCCTGCTGGCCGACCCGCAATGGCAACCCTATGTGGTATTTCCTGGCGAGTTTGTCACGCCCGAGCGGGTAGTCAATCAACTGCTACCCACTGCGGCCGCTCAGGGACAGTCAGCCAAACGCCCGTTGTTTGTCCTGCTCGATGCCACTTGGGCCGAGGCGGGCAAGATGTTTCGCAAAAGCCCGTACCTGAACCACTTGCCGGTGCTGAGCCTGCACCCCGACCAGATCTCGAATTACCGACTGCGCCGCTCCAGCCGCGACGACCACTTTTGCACTTCCGAGGTGGGGGCCCTGTGCCTGGCGCTGGCCGGCGAACCCCACGCGGCGGAGGTACTCAGCGCCTACCTGGAGGTGTTCACCGACCACTACCTGCAAGCCAAAAACCAGCAACCTGTTGACCTGGAGGACGCGGCCCATCTGCGCTTGCGCAGCCTCGCATTGCCACAGTAGTCCGGGCCTTGGGGCGACAATCGACGCTTGACACCGATTGAGACCCGAAAAATGACCCAAGACCTGACCCCAACCAACGAATCAACCCCAACCCCGATGTGCGACTCCTGCGCCGGGGTGCAGCAAAACTGGCGCCGCGCCCGGGGCCACCCCGAGCTGATGCAGGGCACCCACCGCACGGTGGCGCACAAGCACGGGCAGGTCACCATCACCCGCTACCAGTGCGAGCGTTGCGGCACCGTGTGGGATTATGAAAACAACAAGGTCAACCGCCACGCGGGCTGGTCGGTGGTGTGTGGCTGACCTGCCGGCTCACTTTTTCGCATAATTTTTGCTCATACCCACAAGGCTCAATGGCATTATTCAAAGCACCCCGTATTTCCTACAGTTGCAGGCAACACGGCGCCGTCACTCAGCCCGCATCACCGCCCAACGCGTGGATCTGAGACGTGACCCGTGAAGTAGCCCGCCACAAGCTGGGAACGTTGATCATGGGCTGCACCGAAATTCGGTTGGCGCTGACAGGCGTACCCACACGGCGGGGATCAACCTGGTGGAGGTTGCCAACTTATTAACCCATGCCTTTGCCATTGCGATTGCAGAAAAATGAGCCTGCGCAGCGGCCTGACGGCTTCAATTGGCGCCGCCGATCGCCACACACCAGAGCCAGGTGAGGGCCAAATAAATTGCAGCCAGATCAACTGGCGCGCATGACAAGAGCCGCTTCCGCTGTACAGTCAGATGTTTGTGTAGTGAGGCAATTTATGGTCAAGACTTGGCAAGAACCCACCGTTGTATACGGCACCGAAGACCTGCTGACAAGCTTGTGCAATTCGGTCACCCGAGTACTCAATGTGGCCACCCAGTGCGAAATTCACTACTCCGGCATGGTCCAACGCATCACCAAGACCTGCCTCAAACCCGATATTGGCTGCTTTGTCCTGTTTGACGGCGGTTTTTCCGGCCTGGTGGTGCTCAATTTCTCAGCCCAAACCGCGATGGAGTTGTATGAGAGCTACATGCTCAACATGGGCATGCCCAAGAGTGAGTTGGCCAGCGCCCACACGTCCGACGAGGTGAGCAACATCATGGGGGAGCTGATGAACCAGATCGTGGGCGATTTCACCGGCAAGGTGCGGCGTGAACTCCAGACCCACATCACCCAGAACCAGCCCAAGATGCTGGCTCTCAACAAACAGGTGGTGTTGAGTGTGGACACCCAACTGGACCAGCCGGAGGCGCGTCGCGTGACGTTCTACACCGGCCGCAACAATATTTTTTACCTGGAACTGGCCATTGATCGCACCGAGTTCATCAAACTGCATGACTTCGAAATCAACGAAACCCTCAATCCTGATGACCTGATCGCCCAGGCCGGCGCAGAGCGCGAGGTTGTGGCCCCGGCCCCCTCAGAGAACAGCAGCGAGCACGACGAGCTCCTGAAGTCACTGGGCATGTAGCACTCACCCAGCGGCTCGCCCGAAGCGCTCACTTGATATGCATCAAGTCGCGGGGTTCGACGCGCGTGGAAAATTCATACTTTACCTTTCGGTACAGCCATGATTGAAAAAAACCCTGCTGCTGACGAGCCCCAAACGGCTCAGTCCTCTGCACCCGTCCGCAAGACCCGCGTGGCCAGCGCCAGACCGGCACGCACGCCAGCCGAACCCAAACCGCGTCTGGCAGCCAGGGGCGACGTGGCCGGCCTCAAAAAGACTGTGTCCATCGCCAGGACGGTTGTGAATAACCAGATTGATGCGGCGCAAGACGCCCAGCTCAGCGCCCTGAAGGACATGCTCGCGCAGTCTGGCGACAAGGCCAGCGTGCTCAAAACATTCCTGGCCGGCAGCTCACCCGATGACGTGGACGCTATTCGCCGGATGCTGCTCGAAGGCAACACCCTGACCAGCACCGGCGGTCGCAAGCCCGACGAGGAATTGGTCAAGGACTGGCGCACAGGCGCCTATCCCTACAAGAACCTGATGTCGCGCAAGCACTATGAGACCCAAAAGTACCAGTTACAGGTGGAGTTGCTCAAGCTGCAAAACTGGGCCAAAGAGACCGGGCAGCGCATCGTGATCTTGTTCGAGGGGCGTGACGCCGCCGGCAAGGGGGGCGCCATCAAGCGTTTCATGGAGCACCTGAATCCCCGCGGCGCGCGTCTGGTGGCACTGGAGAAACCCACCGATACCGAACGGGGTCAATGGTATTTTCAGCGCTATGTGCAGCACCTGCCCACGGCGGGTGAGATCGTGATGTTTGACCGCTCCTGGTACAACCGGGCCGGGGTGGAGCGGGTCATGGGGTTTTGCAGCGAGCGGGAATACCAGGAGTTCATTCGCCAGGCGCCACTGTTTGAACGCCAGTTGGTGAGCAGCGGCGTGCACCTCATCAAATTCTGGTTTTCGGTGAGCGCCAAAGAGCAGCGCCGCCGCTTCAAGGAGCGCGAGTTGCACCCCTTGAAACAATGGAAGCTCAGCCCGATTGATCTGGCCTCGCTGGACAAGTGGGCCGAGTACACCAAAGCCAAGGAAGCCATGTTTTTCGAGACCGACACGGCCGACGCCCCCTGGACAGTCATCAAATCCGACTGCAAGAAGCGCGCGCGGCTGAATGCGATGCGCTATGTGCTGCACAAGCTGCCCTACGCCAACAAGGACCTGACCAACATCGGCACCCTGGACACCCTGTTGGTGGGGCGCGCCCACGTGGTTTACGAGCGCGGGGAGCACCCCGGCGGCGCTATTTTGTAAGGTGTTGGGTCAGCTGCCTTGCAGCAGCGCCATCACCTCCTCATCCGTCACCTGGGGGAAGTCCCGATAGAACTGGCCCACGGCCTGAAAGCCGGCAGGCGCTTCCAGGCACACGACATCGTCCACCAGGTCAGCCACGCGGGCCAGGGTGTCGGGCGGTGCCACCGGCACAGCACACACCAGCCGGGCAGGGTTTTGGGTCTTCAAACCGTGCAGCGCAGCCATCATGGTGGCACCGGTGGCCAGACCGTCGTCCACCACGATGACGATCCGCCCGGTGGGGCTAATGGGTGGGCGAATGGGCGTGTAGTGGGCGCGGCGCTCCTTGAGCGTGCGCATCTGGGTGCGCTTCTCGGAGGCGATGTAGTCGGGGGTGCCCCCATACATCTCGGCAAAGTCCGCCAGGTAGGTCCAGCCCTGCTCGTTCACCGAGCCAATGGCCAGCTCTGGCTGATGCGGTGCCCTGAGCTTGCGCACCAGCACCACATCCAACTCACCCTGTAGCGCCTCAGCAATGATCTTGCCCATCGGGACCGCACCACGCGGAATCGCGAGAATCAGCGGGTTCTTACCCCGGTAGCCCTTGAGTCGCTCCGCCAGACGGGTGGCGGCATCAGCACGGTCACGGAACATGGCGCACCTGGATTAACCCCGTCACTTTTCCTGAATCCGGGCCAGATAGTCCAGCACAAACGCCATGCGGCTGCGGGCGTAGCCCTCTGGCGCCTGGGGATCCTCCGAACGGAAGACATTGCCCCACACCGGCATTTCACGCGACCCGTGCGGACCGATGTCGGTGGACGTACCGCCATCAATCATCTCCCACACCCGCTGCGTCGGAAACACACCACCGTTGCCCCGACTCAGCAGCGTGAGGTCTGAGGGCGCCTTCACCAAGTGCCTGACCAACACGCCGTCACCCTTGCCACTGACGCCATGGCAACTGGCGCAACTGGAGAGGTACTCGCGCTGACCAAAATCCACCCGACTCTGGGCAAAAACCGATGAGCCGATGACGGCGAGTAGCAACGCGGCCAACCCTTTGACTTTGGAACTCATGGTTATTTCCCCTGGATGCGCGCGAGGTAATCCACTAACGAGCTGATCCGGTTGCGGGCATGAAGGTCACGCGGCTGCGTATCCTCAGAACGGTACACATGGCCCCACACCGGCATCTCGCGCGCACCGTGCGAGCCGATCATGACCGAGGTCCGCCCATCAATCATTTCTGAAACTCGCTGCACCGGAAACACACCGCCGTTGCGCCGGGCCAGCGTGGTGAGGTCACTGGGCGGCTTGGTGAGCATGCCGACCATGGCCCCATCGCCCTTGCCCGACACGCCATGGCAACTGGCGCAACTCGACTCGTACTCGCTTTTGCCCAAGTCAAGCCGGGCTTGCGCAAAGGACACTTGACTCAATGTGGCAAGCATCAGCACCGATGCGGCCACCCCCCTGGATGCATGTTTCATGATTTACCTCCTGGATTGCAGATCAGACCTCTCATCCGCTGTCGCAAGTCTGAAGTTTTGCGCGATGCCATCGTTGATCTTTCGCAAGGGGACACGGGGCCGCCTGACTATTCTGAGGGCTGCAAATCGGCGCTCAACAGGTACAGGAGAAACCACCATGAAATCAGATCTGGAATTGAAACAGGATGTGCAATCGGAGTTGCTGTGGGATCCGCTTGTGCCCGAGGCCCGCATTGGAGTGGCCGTGAACGACGGTGTGGTCACCCTGACCGGCCACCTCGACACCTATGCCCAAAAGATTGCAGCCAAACGGGCGGTGGAGCGGGTGAGCCATGTCAAGGCCATTGCGATTGAACTCGATGTGATCCCCTCTGGCATCCACCAACGCAGCGACACCGAAATTGCCGCAGCCGTAGAGCATGCCCTGAGCTGGAACACCTCGGTGCCACAAGACCGGGTCAAAGTCCTGGTCGAAAAAGGCTGGGTCACACTCAGCGGCGAACTGGACTGGAATTTTCAGCGCCGGGCGGTAGAGCGCATGATTCGCCCGCTCAAAGGGGTCGCGGGCATCACCGACAACATCCGGCTCAAAACCTTGCCATTGCCTGTGAACCTGAGTCACCGCATTGAGGAGGCACTGACCCGCCAGGCCACGCGGGAAGCCCGCCGCATTGCAATCGAACTTGATGGCAGCGTGGTGACGCTGCGCGGGCGCGTGCACTCGTGGGCAGAAAAGAATGCGGCTGAAGGCGCCACCTGGTCAGCGCCTGGCGTGAGCCGGGTCAACAATGAACTCATTGTGGAGGCCTGACACCGCCATGACCTACGCAATCAAAGACTTTGCAACCTCGGTGGTCGCCGTGGTGGAGCCGGAGACGCCCGCTGTAGTGGTAGCCCAGCTCATGCGCCAACACCACATTGGTGCGCTCGTAGTGGTGGATGCGACCGAGAAAACCCGGCCAGTGGGCATCGTCACCGACCGCGACCTGGTGCTGGAACTGATGGCCGAGGGACTGGACCCAGCCGTATTCACGGCAGGCGACATCATGTCGGTGGACCTCGTCACCGCCACGCCGGAGATGGATGCCATGGACGCCGTGCAACTCATGAAAACCCACCGGCTGCGCCGTCTGGTGATGGTTGACGAGCGCGAGCGACTGGTGGGCATTGCCACGATGGAAGACGTGCTGGAACTGCTGGCGCGGGAGTTGGCCAGCCTGGCAGCCGGCCTGGCCGGGGCCAGGGACCGGGAAACGCTAGAGCGACCTTGAGGCAACCCATGAACAGGCCCCTCATCATCCACAAGACGGCCGCTGACCTGCGCCTGCCACCCCACTGGAATGACTATGAGGGCGCGCGCCGCCCCGATGTGTGGGAGGTCGCGCGCAGCGCCCTGCAAGGTTTGCCCGATGGCGGCCTGAACATGGGGTTTGAAGCCGTGGACCGGCACGCCAACGGACCGCTGCGTGACCATGTGGCCCTGCGGTTTGTGGCCCGAAACACCCCTCCGATGGATGTGAGCTTTGCCGAGCTGGCCCGCCAAACCAACCGCTTTGCCAACCTGCTCCAAAGCCTGGGTATCGGCAAGGGTGACAGTGTGTTTGTGCTGAGCGGGCGCCGGTTCGAGTTGTATGTGGCGGTGCTGGGCGCACTCAAAAACGGCTCGGTGGTTACCCCCTTGTTTTCAGCGTTTGGTCCGGAGCCAATTGCCACCCGCGTGCGCTTGGGGGCTGGTCAGGTGTTGCTCACAACCGACGCACTGTACCGGCGCAAGGTGGCCCAGGCGCGGGAGCAGATGCCCAGTTTGCGCCATGTGCTGCTGATCAGCGAAGAAGGCGAGCAGAC
>CAZBKX010000614.1:0-1630 GCA_964492535.1 uncultured Rhodoferax sp.
ACGCAGATCTTCACTCACAGCAAAAAATGCATGAGTGGACATCATTTCTCCCCCTCGTCAATCAATATCTTTCAAATGCAATTGCCCTGACTACATCAGCACTCCGGCCAAGTCGCCGATGTTCGATGTCGACTGGGAGAAAAACGGCTTTATCGACACGGTCATCAAGAACGCGGCCACGTGGGTGCAATCGCAAAAGGTGGAAGGCTTGACGCTGGAGATCATCCGCCTGGAGGGACGAACCCCTGTGTTGTTTTTTGAGGTGCCAGCCTTCAACGGCGCGTCACCTGAAGCAGTTGCGCCGTCCAGCCAGACCGTGCTGATGTACGGCCACCTGGACAAGCAACCGGAGTTCTCCGGCTGGCGCAACGACCTCGGTCCGTGGACACCCAAGTACGAGAACGGCAAGCTCTACGGTCGGGGCGGCGCCGACGATGGCTATGCGGTGTACGCCAGCATTGCAGCCATTCAGGCCCTCAAGAGCCAGAAGGTGGCGCACCCGCGCATCGTGGGCTTGATAGAGAGTTGTGAAGAAAGCCGCTCGCGCGATTTGCTGCCCTACATTGACGCCCTGGGCAGCCGTCTGGGCGAGGTGGCGCTCGTCATTTGCCTGGACTCGGGTGCCGGCAATTACGACCAGCTCTGGCTCACCAGCAGTCTGCGCGGTATGGCCAGCGGCGTGCTCAAGGTCGAGATTTTGACCGAGGGCGTGCACTCGGGCGATGCCAGCGGGCTGGTGCCATCAAGCTTTCGCATCATGCGCCAGGTGCTGGATCGGCTGGAGGACAGTGCCACGGGGCGGCTGTTGCCGGGCAGTTTTCATTGCGAGGTGCCCGCCGACCGATTGGCGCAGGCACAGGCCACGGCAGCGATTCTGGGCGACCAGGTTCACAAGCGTTTTCCGTGGGCGCACTACGACTGCGGTGGCTCCACCGCCTTTGCCTTGCCCACGACCACCGACCCGGTGCAGGCCTTGCTCAACCGGACCTGGACACCTACGCTCAGCGTGACCGGGGCCGAGGGCTTTCCTTCACTGCAGGATGCCGGCAACGTGCTGCGACCCTACACCGCGTTCAAGCTCAGCTTGCGTTTGCCCCCGCTGGTGGACGCCGGCATGGCAGTGGAGCAGCTTAAAGTCCTGCTGGAAGACAACGCGCCGTACCAGGCCCGCGTGACGTTTGAAGGCCTGTCGGGTGCCACCGGCTGGAATGCCCCCAGCACGGCACCGTGGTTTGAGCAGGCGCTCAACAGCGCCTCCAACGCGTACTTTGGTGCGCCCTGCGGCTACATCGGGCAGGGTGGCACGATTCCGCTCATGAACATGCTCTCCAAGGGTTTTCCCAAAGCCCAAATGATGGTGTGTGGCGTGCTCGGCCCCAAGAGCAACGCCCACGGGCCCAATGAGTTCCTGCATGTGCCCTATGCCAAGAAGCTCACTGCTGCGGTGGCTCAGGTCATCGCCCAGTTGCCGCGCTAGACCCTGCTGTGGCCGCCCCATGTCCTGCATCCGTTGGCGGAGTGATGAATGACTGCTGAATCCATCCTCAGCCCCTTTGTTGCCAGCGATGGCGAAAACCTGGCCATCCAGGACTGGCCGCAGTACCAGGGGGAGCGTCTGCGCGGCGTGGTT
>CAZBKX010000615.1:0-10187 GCA_964492535.1 uncultured Rhodoferax sp.
CGCAACAACCGGATGTCCATGTCGCTCAACTGGCCCAGGGCGGCCCGACTCTTTACTTGCATGGATTGACAACCAAATAGTGATATTTAACTCTTTATAAGAGTAACAGAGACCCGCAAAATACAGTTTTATTAACGAGCAGGAGTTCGCCATGAACCTCAACGATGCCCAAGCCCTGAGTGCGCCCCGTACCGACGCTGCCTGGCTGGAGGCGCATTGGATGCCCTACACCGGCAACCGGGACTTCAAGGCCAGCCCCCGCATGATGGTCAGCGCCAAGGGCTGCTACTACACCGACATCAACGGCAAGCAAATCTTTGACGGTCTCTCGGGCCTGTGGTGCTCGGGCCTGGGCCACGGCCGCCCCGAAGTCACCGCAGCGGCCACCAAGCAGCTCGCCACGATGGACTACTCTCCCGCCTTCCAGTTTGGTCATCCGCTCTCATTTGCGCTGGCCAACAAACTCAAGGAACTCACCCCCGCCGGGCTGGACTATGTGTTTTTTACGGGCTCGGGCTCCGAGTCCGCCGACACCTCGCTCAAGATGGCGCGTGCCTACTGGCGTGCCAAGGGGCAGGCCAGTAAAACGCTGCTGATCGGGCGCGAGAAGGGCTACCACGGCGTCAATTTTGGCGGTATTTCGGTGGGCGGCATTGTGGCCAACCGCAAGATGTTTGGCCAAGGCGTGCAGGCCGACCACCTGCCCCACACCCTGATCCCCGGCAACGCCTTCACCCGCGGCATGGCCGACAAGGGGATGGAATTGGCCGATGACCTGCTGCGCCTGATTGCGCTGCATGATGCGTCCAACATCGCGGCGGTCATCGTGGAGCCCATGTCCGGCTCGGCTGGCGTCATCGTCCCGCCCAAGGGCTACCTGCAGCGCCTGCGTGAGATTTGCACCGCCAACAACATCCTGCTGATTTTTGACGAAGTCATCACCGGCTTTGGCCGCATGGGCGCCTGGACCGGAGCCGAGGCCTTTGGCGTCACCCCCGACATCATGAACGTGGCCAAGCAAATCACCAACGGCTCCCAGCCACTAGGTGCCGTGCTGGCCAAGAAGGACATTTATGACACCTTCATGGCCCAGGGTGGGCCGGATTACATGCTCGAATTCGCCCACGGCTACACCTACTCGGCCCACCCCGTGCCCTGCGCAGTGGGCCTGGCCGTGCTGGAGATCCTGGAAAAAGAAGCCATGCCCGAGCGCGTCAAGGCGCTGGCTCCGCATTTTGAGAACGCCGTGCACAGCCTCAAAGGGGTGAAGCACATCACCGACATCCGCAACTTCGGCTTGGCGGCCGGCTTCACCATCAACGCCGTGCCGGGCGAGCCTGCAAAACGACCTTACGAGATTGCCATGGCCATGCTTAAAAAAGGTTTTTACGTGCGCTACGGCGGCGATACCATTCAACTCGCCCCCCCTTTCATCTCGACTCCCGAGCAGATCGACAGCCTGATCAACGCCCTGGGCGAGACCATCAACCAAACTGCCTGAGACAAAGAATACATGTCAAATCTCCCCCTCATTCACCATCTGATTGACGGCCAGCGCGTAGCTGGCAACGCCGGTGCACGAACCCAACCGGTCTACAACCCCGCCACCGGCCAAGCCGAAAAGACCCTGCTGCTGGCCGACAAAACCACGGTAGAGCAAGCCATTGCCAGCGCCGAAGCCGCTTACCCCGCCTGGCGCGCCACACCGCCGCTCAAGCGCGCCCGCGTCATGAGCAAGCTCAAGGTCTTGCTGGAAGAGCACGCCAACGAGTTGTGTGCGCTGGTCACCGCCGAGCACGGCAAGGTACTGTCAGATGCCCTGGGCGAGCTGCAACGCGGCATCGAGAACGTGGAATACGCCTCTTACGCCCCCGAGTTGCTCAAAGGCGAGCACAGCAAAAACGTCGGCACCGGCGTGGACTCCTGGAGTGAATTCCAGGCACTGGGCGTCACGGCTGGCATCACCCCGTTCAACTTTCCCGTGATGGTGCCGCTGTGGATGTGGCCCATGGCTGTGGCTTGTGGCAACACCTTCATCCTCAAGCCCTCCGAGCGCGACCCCAGCAGCGCCCTGCGCGTGGCCGAACTGGCCCTGGAGGCGGGCTTGCCGCCCGGCGTGCTCAATGTGGTGAACGGCGACAAAGAAGCCGTGGACGCCCTCCTGACCGACCCGCGCGTCAAGGCCATCAGCTTTGTCGGCTCCACCCCGATTGCCGAATACATTTACGCCACGGGTTGCGCCCATGGCAAACGTGTGCAGGCCCTGGGCGGCGCCAAGAACCATGCCGTGGTCATGCCGGATGCCGATGTGGCCAATGCCGTAAGCGCCTTGATGGGGGCAGCCTATGGCTCCTGCGGCGAGCGCTGCATGGCCATTCCCCTGGTGGTGGCGGTGGGTGACGCCACCGCAGACGCGGTGATTGAAGGCCTCAAGGCCGAGATTGCCAAGATGAAGGTTGGCCCCGGCACCGCGCCCGGGATGGACATGGGCCCGCTGGTGACCAAGGCTCACTTTGAGAAAGTCAAGGGTTATGTGGACCAAGGCGTGGCCGAGGGTGCCACGCTGGTGGTGGACGGTCGCGGCCTGAAAGTGGCGGGCCATGAAGACGGCTATTTCCTGGGCCCCTGCCTGTTTGACAACGTCAAGCCCGGCATGACCACCTACCAGGAGGAAATCTTTGGCCCGGTACTGGGTGTCGTGCGCGTCAAGACCCTGCAGGAGGCGATGGACATGATTGATGCCCATGAGTACGGCAACGGCACTTGCATCTTCACGCGTGACGGTGAAGCGGCTCGTTACTTCACTGACAATATTCTGGTGGGTATGGTGGGCGTGAATGTGCCACTGCCCGTGCCAGTGGCTTACCACTCGTTTGGCGGCTGGAAGCGCTCGCTATTTGGTGACCTCGGCGCTTACGGCCCGGACGCTGTGCGCTTTTACACCAAGCGCAAAACCATCACCCAGCGCTGGCCATCAGCCGGCGTGCGCGAAGGCACGATGTTCAGCTTCCCGAGCAACCGCTAAGTCCCACTGTCCGGCTCTGCCCGGACAAAAAACCCGCCTGGCTCGCAAGAGCCGGCGGATTTTTTCATTTCAACTCGCAAAAAGCCTAAAACGTCTCCCAATCGTCATCACCCCCTTTGGGGGCGGGTGCTCTGGGCGTTGCCTTGGCAGCGGAGGCAGGCGCCGGGGCTGGGGCTGGGGCTGGGGCTGGGGCTGGGGCTGGGGCTGGGGCTGGGGCTGGGGCTGGGGCTGGTTTTTTAGGTACGCCTGCACCGGGTTGGCTTCGCCCTGCAGCACTGGTCGATGCAGGCCTCGGCAGCTCACGCCGCTCAGCGCCCTTGTAAGGCGCAGCCTTGGACGGGTGGGCGCGCACGGCAACTGGCCGGGGCATCACGGCCTGAGACACGTCATTGGCCCCTAATTTGAATACCGCAACTACCTGCACCAGCTCTTTGGCCTGCGATTTGAGGCTGCTGGCCGCAGCCGCCATCTCTTCCACCAGCGCCGCGTTTTGCTGGGTTACCTGATCCATCTGCGTCACGGCTTCGCCCACTTGGGAGACACCGAGACTTTGCTCGTTGTTGGCCGCGCTGATTTCACCCATCAAGTCAGTGGCGCGGCGAATGCTGCTGACCACTTCGGTCATGGTCGTGCCCGCCTGATCCACCAGGGCGGTGCCATGCTCCACACGCTCCACGCTGGCGTTGATGAGGGTCTTGATTTCCTTGGCGGCCTCGGCCGAGCGCCCGGCCAGACTGCGCACTTCGCTGGCCACCACGGCAAAGCCGCGGCCCTGCTCGCCGGCCCGGGCGGCTTCCACCGCCGCATTGAGCGCCAGGATGTTGGTCTGAAAGGCAATGCCGTCAATCACTTGAATGATGTCCGAGATCCTGCGCGAAGACTCGTTGATGCCTTTCATGGTGTCCACCACCTGGGCTACCACCTCACCACCCCTTACGGCCACTGTGCTGGCATTCATGGCCAGCTGGTTGGCCTGGCGGGCGCTGTCGGCGTTTTGTTTGACCATGGCGCTGAGTTGCTCCATGCTGGCTGCGGTTTCTTCCAGCGCACTGGCCTGGGATTCTGTGCGGCTGGAGAGGTCGTTGTTGCCCGAGGCAATCTCGGCACTGGCCGTGGCCACACCTTCTGAGCCCTGACGCACCTGCCGAACCACCTTGGTAAGATGCTGCTGCATACCCTGCATCGCCTGCATCAGTTGACCCAGTTCATTGTTGCCACGCACGGGTACCGGGACAGCCAGATCACCGCCAGCCACGGCCCTTGCCACAACGACAGCCTCGGCGACTGGCCCGGTGATGCTGCGCACAAACGCCACAGCCAGGGCGAACGCAGCCGACAAGCCCAGCAGCAAGGACACCAACAAGCTCATGCGCTTGAACTCCAATGCACGCACACGCTCGCCGAGAGCTTCTTCAAGACTCTTCAGGGCCAACGAGTTGAATTCATAGAGACCGTCAATGGTCCGGGTGAATTCATCGAAATAGGCTGGAGCCGGGTGGTTGATCTCGGTCACACTCAGGAGAACTCTGTCAGCCAGCGCCAGCGCCTGTTCCACACCGGCGATGCGGCTGACGGCGGGACCACCCAGAGTCACCTTCATGGAAGGATTGCTCGCCAGGCTCCTGCCGAGATTTCGACTCATTTCACCCTGCAACTCCAGGGCCCGCTTGTTCAGCGCCTGCAAAGTGCTGCGCCCGTCAAGCGGCAAATTGGTCTGTGTCAAAAAGGCAGACCCCATAGCCCGCATGACACCCAGGTTTTCGGCCAGCAAGGGCAAGTCGACCAGTGAAGCCTGTATCAGGTAGTAGGTGTCAACCTCCGGGTCCAGCGCCATGCTGGAGTCATTCAGCAACTCTTCGTTCAGCAGCAAGAGTCTGGCGATCAACTGGGTATGGAGCCGGGTACTTTCGGACGTATTCAGTTGCCCCCTCGCCACGCCCGGCTCCAGATTCGTCCAGCGCTGACGCACATCACCCCACAGCGAGGCGACCTGAGCCGAGGCGCCCAGACTTTTGAGTTCGCTGTCCAGCACTCCCATGGACTGCACCAATTTGTCACGCACCGCCGGGCGGCGGGCGGCCAAGTCCGCGTTACCACTCAAGGCGCCGGCTGACAAACCCCGGTGCATTTGGGAAAACTGCACGGTGGTATTGAGCGCGACGAGCGCATTGATGGCTGCATATTCTTGTTTGGCGGCCCGAATGACGGGCTGGATGCTGCTGAAATACAAGCCCGATGGCGCCAACACCATGACAAGGGCGAGAACGCCCAAAATAAGAAACTTCTGGGCCAGACCCATACGGTGCAATAAAGACATGGTGCTTCTTCCTTGCGCCCTTGGGCGCGCCATGGTTGTAACAAGATGAGAAATCAACCCGCTTATGTTGCCATCAAATGAGTTGCAAATGACTTAACCTGGATCAAGAATTGATAGAGTTACTTGCTTGAACTTCACGCTCCCCAGCTCTATGCCGACCAGACCCTTCCCCTGAAAACCCGCTGATCCATCCTGCTCAGAATCACACTCGCCGTGCTGGGTGGGGTGCTGCCGGGTATCTGTGGCCTGACTTTTTACCCTGGTGGTGCTGGAAGACCTGGGCAAAAACGCATCTGAGGCCGCCACCCGGTCCAATCTGGTGGGCGAGAAAATCCGCACACTGTTCGCCGAGGCCTATGTGCTGGGCGCAGCCTACCTGCCACATCACCCCCAGCATCGGCTTGAGCCTGTTCCCGGATGGGCAACCCGGCATTGACGAGTTGCTCAAGTGCAACGACCTGGCCATGTCCCCTGCCATGGAAGCCGGAGGCAATACCGTCCGCTTTTTTGACCCTCAAATGCGGGCTGCCGCCGTGGCCCGGGCGCACCTTGGAAACGACTTGCGCGAGACCCTGGCACAACACGGTTTTTTGGCCAGCCAGGGCTGCTACACCTACCAGCGCTACCTGCTCAGCCGGCCAGTGGCGGTGGACAAATTTGAGACTATGGCGCTGGAATGGGCCACATTTCAGGTCCCATTGCCCAGGTAAAAACCGGGAAAATTTGCTATTGAATTTAGCCAGCTGTCCCCCACGATACGCCGGCTAGTGGTTGATATATCTAAAAAAACCGATCTGCGCATTCATTGAGAACCGTCAAAGGCACCAGCACAGACAGCTCCGCTGACGCCCCTTCGGGAATAGACTGGAATCGTCACCCATGTTGACAGCGCTGTCCCTCACACATGCAAGGAGCCTCTATGTCCACCCTGATGAAAGCCGCCGTCTTTATTGAGCCCGGCCGGATAGAAATTGTTGACAAACGCATTCCTGATGTTGGCCCCAACGACGCCCTGATCCGCATCACCACCACCACCATTTGCGGCACTGACGTGCACATCCTCAAGGGCGAATATCCGGTGGCCAAGGGCCTGACCATCGGGCACGAGCCCGTGGGCGTGATCGAGAAACTCGGCAGCGCCGTGCAGGGCTACACCGAGGGCCAGCGGGTCATTGCCGGCGCCATCTGCCCCAACTTCAACTCGTACGCAGCCCAGGATGGCGCGCCTTCGCAAGACGGCAGCTACCTGATTCCCCAAGGGCTGTGCGGTTGCCACGGCTTCAAGGCCACCGCGGGCTGGCGCTTTGGCAACCTGATTGATGGCACCCAAGCCGAGTACGTGCTGGTGCCCGACGCCCAGGCCAACCTGGCCCCCATTCCTGACGGACTGACCGACGAGCAAGTGCTGATGTGCCCAGACATCATGTCCACCGGTTTCAAGGGCGCTGAGAACGCCAACATCCGCATTGGCGACACCGTGGTGGTGTTTGCCCAAGGTCCGATTGGCCTGTGCGCGACCGCCGGCGCCCGATTGCTGGGCGCCACCCGCATCATCTCGGTGGATGGCAACGAGCACCGCCTGGGCATCGCCAAACAAATGGGTGCCGATGTCACTCTGAACTTCAAAACCTGCGACGTGGTCGATGAAATCATGACACTCACCGGCGGGCGCGGTGCGGACTCGTCCATTGAAGCCCTGGGCACGCAAGCCACCTTTGAGTCTGCGTTGCGCGTGCTCAAACCTGGCGGCACCCTGTCCAGCCTGGGCGTGTACTCCACTGACCTCACCATTCCCCTGTCGGCGTTTGCCGCCGGTCTGGGCGACCACAAGATCAACACGGCCTTGTGCCCTGGCGGCAAAGAGCGCATGCGCCGCCTGATGAACGTGGTGGCCTCCGGCAGGGTGGACTTGGGGCTGTTGGTGACCCACGAGTTCAGGCTGGAAAACATCGTCGCGGCCTACGAGTTGTTTGCCCATCAGCGCGATGGGGTGTTGAAGATGGCGATCAAGCCTTGAGCGCTTAGCGTTGCGTGGGGGGAAACACGGCGGCTGCCAACTCGATCACGTCAGGCGGGTTGGCGCCTGCATCAACCACCTGGTGCAGAAAACTGTAGCTCACCCGCCACTGGGTGCCTGCGCACAGCAGGGTCACGGTTTTATCGTTCAAGCGAATGATTTGGCCCGTGCGCTGCTGCTGCTCACGGTCCAAAAAGCCCACCACTTGCCCGATAGCCACCTCGTTGCG
The DNA here is from genome assembly GCA_964492535.1 of uncultured Rhodoferax sp. GTDB lineage: Bacteria > Pseudomonadota > Gammaproteobacteria > Burkholderiales > Burkholderiaceae_C > Rhodoferax. The sequence continues at coordinate 7,589 of CAZBKX010000615.1, forward strand.
ACCCAGTCCCCGCGGCTTGTGCTCGCGAATCTGCACGTCCGCACCATCGAGGTTGATGCAGGCGTAGGACAAGATCCAACGCTCGGCGTTGTCCAGGTCCAGCAGCAAAAGTTCTTTGCGGCGCATCTCCAACACCTGGCCCCGCTTGGGCGCATTGGCGCGTGAATCAAAAAACTGCACCTCCTGGCCTACTCTCAGCCGGGCCTGGATGGCCTGCACCCAGTGCGGCTCGTCCAGCACCCGGTTGATGGCTGCGCGCAGGCGATACAAGTCAAAGGCCGAGGCCTGGGTCAGGGTTTTGAAAACGTCAGAGAAATTCATGGAGCATTGGCACGGTAAAAAATTAACCTCGTTTCAGGACCACTTGGGTGAAGTCGGTCGCAAAGGTGGCAGGATCAACGGCGTATTCCTCGCGCGCACGGGCCACACAGCGCTCCACCGTAGCCGCCTTGTGGATCAACACATCATCTGGCATAAATTCTTCCGGTTGCGGCGATGTCAGCCAGCAGGGGCGCACGGGCTTCGTCCAATGCGGTTCTTTCGCTCAACACAACACACTCAAACAAACCCACGGGCAAGCCCGCGCTCCACAAACGCCGCCCGGTGGTGATGACCTGGTACTGCATCACGGTAGACGCTGCGCGAAGGTCGAGCAAATCCACCGGGCAGCCAGCGATGTCCGCCAACTCACCCAATACATCCCACAGCGCCAGCGGGTCGGCGTAGCCCGCCACCAAACCAGCCAGATCCAGGTCACTGCGGGCGTCAGCCTGGCCCTGCACCTGGCTACCAAACACATAGACCGCCATGGCCAACGGGAAACGCGCGCGCGCCAGCGCCACCAACCGCTCAGGGAGGCTGCCGGGCGAGGCGTCAAGGAGTTGATTTGCCAACGATGTCTGCGGTCATTAGGGCGAGAATGGGCGCCGGCCAGCGGCACTTTTAACTCAAACCAGCCGCTGCGCCAGATAGGCGTACAGCGGGATGCCCAGAATCAGGTTGAACGGAAACGTGAGGCCCAGCGACATGCCGAAATACAGCGACGGGTTGGCCTCCGGCACCGCCACCCGCAGCACCGCTGGCACCGCAATGTAGGAGGCGCTGGCTGCCAGCACCATCAGCAAGGTCACGTTGCCGGGCGACATACCCAAACCCAGGCCCAAGCCCAGCGCCGCTGCCGCATGCACCAGCGGCCCCAAAATCGCATAGATCAGCAGCCACGGGGAGCAGGTTCTGAGGCCACCCATGTTGCGCGCTGCCAGCAGCCCCATGTCCAGCAAAAAGAAGGCCAGCATGCCCTTGAACAGGTCCACCGAGAAGGGCTGCATCACCGCCTGCCCGGCCTCGCCGGTAACAAAACCGATCACCATCGCGCCCAGCAGCAGCAGTTGGGCGCCATCGGTCATGGACTCCCGCAGAATGTGCCCGATGGACGTCTTGGGCGCCCCCGCTGCGGCAGTCGCGACCACCCCAACCCCGGCAGCACCGGCTGCTTGGCCAGCCTGGCGGGCGTGGTTGGCCAGCACCACCGCCATGATGATGGCGGGCGACTCCATCAGCGCCATGGCGGCTGCCATGTGGCCACCGTAAGCCACGGCGTGGGTGTCCAGGTATTGCACGGCGGTAATAAAAGTCACCGCGCTGACCGAACCATAAGTGGCCGCCACGGCGGCAGCATCAAAGCGGCTCAATACCCGGCGCAACAACATGTAGCCGACCATCGGCACCACCACCGCCAGCGCCAGCGCCGCGCCCAGGCTCACCGCCACATCCACCGTGAAGCCCGACTTGGCCAGCGCAAAGCCGCCCTTGAGCCCCAGCGCCATCAACAGGTAGAGGGATAAAAACCGGGAGATTTGGGGCGGGATTTCAAGATTGGACTTCAAGCCCCCGGCCACGATGCCAAAGACAAAAAAGAGAATGGCGGGGTCGAGTAGGTTTTGCATATTTTTTTAGTTGGGTGATGGCTGCGGGTGGCCTGGCAGGAGGCTTCCAGCTTAAAGATTTTAAAGGTTCTTAAAAAGCAGATAATTTGCGAAAAACATTCACATAAAAACTGTGGCTCACGTGCCACCAGAACACCCATGAGCACCCACTTCAACTACAAGCACCTCTATTACTTTTGGGTGGTGGCCAAAGAGGGCGGCATGTCCCGCGCCGCCAACAAGCTCGACATGGCGGTGCAAACCGTGAGCAGCCAAGTCCGCGAGCTGGAGCGATCGCTGGGCTATGCGCTGCTCAAGCCCGCAGGGCGCGGGCTGGCCCTGACCGATGCCGGCCTGGCCGCCCTGGCGCAGGCCGAGCAGATTTTTCAACTCGGTGAGCGCCTGCCCGCGCTGGTGCGCGATGCCACAAGCTCCCCCATGGTGCGCTTGAGCGTGGGCGTGTCCGATGGCCTGCCCAAGCTGCTGGTGCGCCGGCTGTTGCAGCCCGTGCTGGCAGAACCACACTTGCGTCTGCTGTGCCGCGAACGTGATTTGGATGGGCTGCTGGGCGACCTGGCGCTGCACCAGCTGGACATTGTTCTGGCCGACCGCCCGGCACCCGCCAACCCCAACATCAAACTCTACAGCCACGCGCTGGGCACCTCCCCCTTGGC
>CAZBKX010000616.1:0-2226 GCA_964492535.1 uncultured Rhodoferax sp.
CCGTCATGGCCACCAGCTCGCCCTGCGCTTGCAGGGCGGCCACCAGGCGCAGCTTGTGTTCAGGCGCGGCGCGGGCAAAGACATCGGTCTCGCGGGCCACGCGCTGCAGGGCCAGGTCGTCAAGCTGGCCCACGTCTTCACCGGTCAGGGCATGCCGGGCATTGAGCCCGAGTTGCCTGCCAATGGCCGCGGCCGTGACCGCGTGGTCGCCCGTGATCATCTTGACGCGCACACCCGCCTGCTGGCACAGGGCGATGGCGGCAATGGCCTCTTCACGCGGCGGGTCGATCAACCCCACCATGCCCAGCAGGGTAAAGCGCTGGATGATGTCGCTCATGGACAGCGCGGTGGTGCCTGCAGGCATCTCGCACCGGGCCAGCGCCAGCACGCGCTGACCTGCGCTGGCCGCGCCTTCCATGCGGGCCAGCCAGGCCTGGGCGGTCTGTGCAGGATCAGGAGTGTCAAAAACGCACAAGTCCAGTAGACGCTCCGGGGCGCCCTTGAGCAAGGCAAAGGCATGGCCCGCATGGTCATGGTGCAGCGTGGCCATGAAGCGATGCTCGGACTCAAAAGGAATCGCATCGATGCGCGGTGTGTCGGTGATGTCGGAGCCGTCCAGCCCGTTCTTGAAGGCCAGGGTCAGCAAGGCACCCTCGGTGGGGTCGCCCACCAGTTGCCAACCGCTGGCGGGGTCGTGCTTGAGCTGGGCGTCATTGCACAGCAGGGCGCAACGGGTAAGGGCGTGCAGCGCCTCGTTTTCCTGGTCGCTCACGTCGACCCCATCGTCATGAAAACCGCCGTCCGGTGCATAACCCACGCCGGTGACGGCCAGCGTGTGCTCTGCCAGCATGACCTGCACCACGGTCATCTCGTTTTTGGTCAACGTGCCGGTTTTGTCGGAGCAGATGACGGTGACCGAGCCCAGGGTTTCAACCGCTGGCAAACGCCGCACAATGGCATTTTTGCGTGCCATGACGCCCGTACCAATGGCCAGCACAATGGTCACAATGGCCGGCAAACCCTCGGGAATGGCCGCCACAGTCAGCCCGACCACGGCCAGAAAGATGTCCAGTGCGGGCATGTCCCGCACAAAGTAGCCAAACAAAAATGTCACCAGCGCCGCCAGCAGAATGAACACCGTGATCTGCCTGGCAAACTGGTCCAGCCGGCGGGTCAGCGGCGTCACCAGCGTCTGCACATCGCCCACCAAGGTGCTAATGCGGCCAATTTCGCTCATTGCGCCCGTGGCGACCACCACGCCATGCGCCTGGCCAAAGCTGACCACGGTGCCCGAGTAAGCCATGCAGGTCCGGTCGCCAACAGAAGCATCAGCGGGCACGGCGCCCAACCGCTTCTCCGTGGGCACCGACTCCCCGGTGAGCGCTGCTTCATTGACGCGCAGGTTTTTGACCTGCAGCAAGCGCAGGTCGGCGGGTACCCGGGCGCCCGACTCCAGCAAGACGATGTCGCCCGGCACCAGCTGGGTGGCGTCAATTTCATGGCGTTCGCCATCACGCAGCACCGTGGCCCGACTGGCCAGCATGGCGCGCACGGCATCCAGCGCCTTCTCGGCCTTGCCCTCCTGAATAAAGCCGATCAAGGCATTGATGAACACCACCCCGGCAATGACGCCTGCGTCCACATAATCCTGCAGTGCAAAGGTCACGGCACCAGCACCCAGCAGCACATAAATCAGCGGGTTATGAAACTGCAGTGCAAACCGCAACCAGGGCCCGCGCCGCCGGGAGACCGGCAGGCTGTTGGGACCGTACTGGGTCAGCCGCTGGGCAATTTCATCGTGGCGCAAACCCTCCCGGAGATGGGTGCCCAATGCACTGAGCGACTCGGCATCGGTCAGGGTGTGCCAGAGCGGCGAGGCCTTGGGTTCTTGAATGGGGGGTCGCATAAAAAAGGCTCTGGTATTCAAAAGCCCATGTTAGCAACAGTGGCATTTTGGGTTGACCTTCTTCGTTGACTTTTCGCACCCTGTCGTAAGGTTTTTCCCGCTGGTTTGGTGGACTTGAAGCTGGCCGTGGGGAACTTGGCATGGCAACCCACGCCGTGCAAAGCGTGAACAGGATCTGCAGCGAGCAGCACAGAAGAATCGTTGGTGGCCATGAATGAATATATTTATCGCAATTCAGTTGCATTTAGTTAAAACACAATGAAGTTGTGATAGGCTCTATCGCAACTGTGTTGCATTATTTTTGCAGCGACGAATGATGG
>CAZBKX010000617.1:0-1517 GCA_964492535.1 uncultured Rhodoferax sp.
AGCATTGGGTTGAATTTCTTGGCCAAAATGATGCTATCCGCCACAGGCACGACACCCAACGCGTCCGGTCTCAAGGTAGCGATCAACCGCTTGCGTTTGCTGCGCGACACGCTGCAAGAACACGGCGGTATTTTCGCGAAAGTGGCGCAGATGCTCTCTTTGGACACACCCAACGCCGAAGTCTTCGACGAATGCCGCAGCAGGCTCAGCCAACCGACCCACGAAGATTTCTTGCAACACGTCGACCAACTCGGCTTCGAAGTCGAGCCGCAAGTGATCAAGAGCGGGTCCCTCTCACATCTCTATGTAGGGACGGTACCGGACGGCACCAAAGTAGCAATCAAAGTGCAGTATGTGGGCTTGAAGGAACGCTGCGATGCGGACCTCTACGCCGTCAAGTTGCTGGCCTCGCTACTCTACAAGTTCCCAGACATGGCTATGCTGATGGACGAAGTCTCGAGCAAAATCCGAGACGAGCTCGACTACGTGCTCGAGGCCGAGTCGCAGGCGTGGTTCGCCGACACTCTGCGTGTGCGCGTGCCCCGCGTGTACCGGCAGTTCTCCACACCCACGCGGCTCGTCTCCGAGTTCGTGGAAGGCGAGGACTTTGGCGCGTTCGTCACGCATGCCTCGCTGCCGCGCAAACACGCGATCGCTCGGGAACTGTGTCGTTTCCTGTTCGGAGCGCTGTGGGGCCACCGCACACTCTATTCAGACGTGCACTTTGGCAACTTGCTGGTCGACAAGGACGACCGCCTGGTGGTGCTGGACTTTGGCTGCGTTCACCGCTTCGAACCCGAGTTCATGGGCGTGCTGGCCCGCATTTGGGATGACCCTTCCATCCAAACACTCCGCGAGGTCGGCATTCTGCCAGACTCGCTCACAGCCGAAGAAACCAAGTACGCCGCAGAATACTTCGCCATGCAGTTAGAGCCCTGGAAAACGCCAGGTTTCGTGTTCGAGCCCGAGTGGATGGCGAAAGCCACAGACCGGGACCAAGGGTTAATGGCCAATTGGCTCATGCCACGAGGCGTTCTCTACCTCAACAAAGTGGTGTACAGCCTGTACAACGTTCTCGCGAGCCTGAACGCACCAGGCATTTACTGGCCCACCACTCAACACGTGTTGGACGACTGTCTCTGAAAATTAAAACAAAACTCCTCTCTCCCCCTCTCTCTCTCTCTCTCTCTCTTATTGTATCGTTCCTCAGTTCCCGAAAAAAACTCCCAGGATGAACAATGTGGTACCCAACAAACTTTCAGGCATGGGGGGATTCGAAAACATGTCAGAAGTCATAGCTTTTGAGCACTTGACATGAAAGAGACGTGCAAAACACATATATACCGCCAGGATGCGCTCGGCGGTGAAATTTTTTTTTCTATCCTACAAGAATAAAAAAAAGAAAAGGATGCCTTCTTGCAACACCACAGCGTACCCGGTGCCGGCGGCCCAAAGTCGTGTGGCTCAATGGAAACATGGTGCGAATGCACGGTCGGTTGCGTCCATCGGGCGTCAGG
>CAZBKX010000618.1:0-2253 GCA_964492535.1 uncultured Rhodoferax sp.
GTCACTGATGGTGGCCGTCGAAATACTGCCCCGGGTGGACTCAAAAGAATCGGGGGTCTCCCACTCCAGTGCAATGGCCGTGACGTTATCGCTGGTGTCACCCGCTTTGCGCAAAGCTTTCTCAACCAGTTCAGGCACTGCCTCATCGACCGGCCGATGGGCCAATTCAAAAACGATGTCTTCGTCACTCAGGCTCCCCCAAAGACCGTCTGAGCACAGCATTAGCGTATCCCCCTGAAGCAAAGGGACTGGCCCGGCAATGTCGAGAACCGGCTTGGCCGGGGAGCCAAGGCAAGTGAACAGAACATTTCGATTGAGCGGCTCCTGGAATTTCGACGCCATTGGCGGGTGCTGCTGGCGCTGCTCAAGCAACGAATGATCCCGGGTGCGCACCAACAGACCGGCTTCGCGCACCACATACAGACGGGAGTCACCGCAGTGAACCCAGCTCGCACCGCCATCCTGCACAACCACAGCCACCAGCGTGGTCCTGGGGTTGTCGAACATGCCCTTTAAAGTCGCATAGCGGAGAATCTCCCGGTGCGCAGCCAGAGCGGCAGCTTCCAGAAAAGCGCCGACGTCCGGCAGCACAGGCTTGGCCTCTTTTTGAAACAAGGCGGAAATGGTCTGCAAGGCCAGCTGGGCAGCGATCTCACCCAGAGGATGCCCGCCCATACCGTCCGCCAGAATAAAGATTCCTGAACCCCGGGTGTAGCAGTAACCCATGCGGTCTTCGTTCTTTTTTCGACCCCCTTTGCGACTCACCTGAAACACAGAGAATTTCATTTCGGTTTACCCGTCCCGACCGCCACTTTCTGGGCACTCTTCTTGGTGTCAGTCACCATGGTGTCGAACTGAAGCCGCACCTTCTCACTGACACTGAGCTTGGTGTAACGGCGCTCACCCTCCCTGCTCATTTCTTTTTGCAGTGCAAATACCGACTGGGGCCGCGACAGTGGGTCCAGTGACATGCACCACTCAACCACCTCGATCAGGTTATCGGAATACACACCCCGCAGGCGAGTCAGTGCAATCGCGATACGGTCTTTTTCAATACGCTGGGGTGCCTCGCTGGGCGGATAACCCAGCATACACGCATAAATGCAGGCGCCAATGGCATAGATGTCGGTCCACGGGCCCATGGACGCATCGCGACGGTACATCTCCGGCGCTGCAAAACCAGGCGTATACATCGGCCGGATGAAATTGCCTTCTTTGCTGAGAACCTCCCGGGCTGCACCAAAATCAATCAGGACCGATTTGTTTTCGTCAGTGACAAAGATATTGGCTGGCTTGATGTCCAAATGCAGCATCTTGTGCTAGTGAACAATTCGAAGTCCACGAAGAATCTCGTCAAACAGAGAGCGAATCGTGGACTCCCGAAACACCTTGGCCTGCTTTTGGTCGCGAGCGGTGATGATGAAATCCTGCAGGGACGCCCCCTCCAAATAATTCATCACCATATAAACGGTTTCGTTTTCCCGGAAAAAGTTCATCACACTCACGACCGAGGAGTGTGAAATTTGCGCGAGGGAACGGCCTTCTTCAAAAAAACTCTTGAGACCCAACCGATACAGCGACAGTTTTTCAGGCTTTACCTGGGGGCACAGCTCACCGGGCGAACGGGTCGCCAGTGATGAGGGCAGGTACTCCTTGACCGCCACTTGCTGACCCTCTGCATCCACAGCGAGGTACACCACGCCAAATCCGCCAGCGGCCACTTTGCGAATCACTCGGTAGCCCCCTATCAGGGTGTCTGGCGGCAAGTGGGCGGGTTTGACCTTTGACATAATTCTCTTTAGCTACTGTCTGATCAAGTCGATCCGGGTTATTCTCAATTACGTTTCATCGTTCAGAGAATAAAAATGCCAGTTTATAGCATGACAGGTTATGCCAGTGCACAGCACAGCACAGCCAGCAGCGGCTCCGAAGCCGACATCAAAAACACCTCAACCAGCCAACTCGGCCTGGAAATCAGGTCGGTCAACAGCCGTTTTCTGGACCTGTCGTTTCGCTTGCCGGAAGAGCTTCGTCAGTATGAACCCGCCTTGCGGGACATACTGATCGGTCGCCTCAAACGCGGTAAGGTGGAGGTCCGGGTCTCCATTGAGAGCAACACCCAAAGCATCATTGTGGACCCCACCACCCGGCTGCTTCAGCGGCTGAACGCGGTGCAGGACAGCGTCAAGGCCTGGTTGCCAGATGCCGCACCCTTGAGCGTGGCTGATGTGATTCGCTTGTCATCCAATGACA
>CAZBKX010000619.1:0-1751 GCA_964492535.1 uncultured Rhodoferax sp.
TTTGATGCGCAAGGCTTGATCGCCTGCGTCACCACAGAAGTCCACAGCGGTGAGGTGTTGATGCCGGGTTACATGAACGCCGAGGCGATGCAGAGTGCGCCCATCGGTGATGCTCTGGCTGTCGTCTGCATTGGGCGCGGCGCCAAAGTGCTGGAGGCCATCAACCAGCCCGGCGTCGAACTGGCGGCATGGCAGCGCGAGCCGGACCCGGCTTGGGCAGCTTGGCTCAAGTCCCTGGCGCCCGACACCTGGCCCGCGTGCCGCCTGACGCTGACACCCGAAGATGCCACCGCCGCACTCGATGCCAGCTTCGACGCTTGCGGCAGCCCCAGCTGCCCAGCCCGTGAGGCCTTTGTGGACGATGTAGCGAGGCTCGTGGTGCTGTTCGCCGCGTTGACGCAGGCTCCGCAGGTGCGCCTGCGCCTGGAAAGGATCACCGGCGACGCCTGCCGCCGCTGGCACCGCGACTGTGTGCCGCTGCGGCTGATCTGTACCTACCGTGGCCTGGGCACGCAGTGGGTGCCGCCGGTCGTTAGTGCAGAGGTGCTGGCCCAACCTGACAACGACACACCACAGGCCATGGCGTTCCAGGCCGCCGACGTGGCCCTGTTTAAGGGTTGCGGCTGGCCCGGGCAGCCGCACGATGGCGGCATCGTTCACCGCTCGCCCCTTATCGCAGGCACGGGCATGGCCCGCCTAGTGCTGGTATTGGATACCGCAAGACCTTCCCCCAAGGAGCTTCGTTCATGACCACCGAGATCCTCGTCTGCGTGCTCTGCCGCCCGCCTGAGCTGCCCCGCGACCAGCCCCGCCCGGGCCGTGCACTGTTTGAGGCCATCGAGAACCTCGCACTTCGCGACGACCTTTGTTTCCCGATTCGCCCTGTCGAGTGCATGAGCGGTTGTCGCCGGCACTGCACGGTCGCCTTGCAGGCGCCAGGCAAGACCACCTACATGTTCGGCGACCTGCCGGCCGACGACGAGAGTGCCGAACAGGTGCTGGCCTGCGCCGCGCTGCACCAGGCCAGCGCCGACGGGTTCATGGCACGAGACGCCCGGCCCGAACGCCTGCGTGAGGGCATCCTGGCCCGGTTGGCTGCGCCGCTTGCCGCCCCCTGAACTTCCTTCGAAACGGCCACCATGAGGATCTCCGCCTTGACCGTCGAGCCTTTGCCAGCCCCGGATATTTGACGAGAGTCTCTCGCATGCTCACGTCTGCGCACCAGCCATCCAGACTAGACAGTTGCCAAGTGCCAGGTGCCCAGCACATCACGCACTTCGGGCGCATTCAGACTGGTGTCATGCAGTGGGAAACTTCTGAGTCAATGTTCGATCAGTCCTGAGACTTCCAAAAACGGGGCCAAGAACGCCAGCTGGCCCAATGCGCTGGCACTGGCGTTGTTGTCCAGCGGACTTGAACACACCACCCGGCCTCGAAACACGCAAGTCGCTACTTGGCTCCGCCTGCGCCGCCAGGGCTCGTTGGACGGCTTTACGAGGGCTGTCACCGCTCACCCATTGGGTGATCCCCCAAAATGGTCTGTGACCCGCATCAGGCTTGAGTTTATCCAAATTTCAGGAGGGTGAACTGAGGAATATTGGTTTATGAAAAATAACCCTCTAGCCGTTATATCCATTGCCTATTCAGCTATCAATAAAGAAGCCCGCAAGCCCGGCGAAACTGCCGAACTTGCGGGCCATGAGACCGGGTGGGTTTAAGGGGCTACAGGTTCAGTCGGCCTTGATGGCCTC
>CAZBKX010000620.1:0-9031 GCA_964492535.1 uncultured Rhodoferax sp.
GCTGATTGGTCCGTTTGCCCGTTTGCGCCCGGGCGCCAAACTGGGGGCTGAGGTGCATATCGGCAATTTTGTCGAGGTCAAAAATTCCACACTGGCCCCCGGCGCCAAGGCCAACCACCTGGCTTACCTGGGCGACGCCACCGTGGGCGAGCGGGTCAACTACGGTGCAGGCAGCATCACGGCCAACTTTGATGGCACGTTCAAACACCGCACCGTGATCGAGGCCGATGTGCATGTGGGCAGCAACTGCGTGCTGGTGGCACCCATCACCCTGGGGGCCGGCGGCACCGTGGGCGGCGGCTCGACGCTCACCAAAGACACTCCGCCCGGCGCCTTGAGCGTGGCCAGGGGCAAACAAGTGAGCATTGCCAACTGGAAGCGGCCTGCCAAATGAGCCCCGAGCCCGAGTTAGTGTCCCCGAGCGCCGAGGCGTTGACGCAAGCGCTGCTTGGCAACGAGCGCCTGCAGCGCGAGCTGTTGCAAGCACGCGCCGAACTGGAGGAGTTCACGCAATCGGTCTCGCATGACCTGCGGGCCTCTTTGCGCCATGTGACTGCCTATGCACAGATCGTGACCGAAGAACTGGGCGACGGCCTCAAGCCCGAGGTGGCCGCCCACCTGCAGACCGTGACCCAGGCTGCCCGCCAGATGGGGCGCCAGATTGATGGATTGACCGAACTGTCGCGGCTGACCGGTCTCACGATGCAACTGACCGCCGTGGACTTCGGCGCGCTGGTGGTTGACGTGCGGTTGGTGATGCCGCCCGAGCCGCCGGGGCGGGTGATCGAATGGCAGATTGCCCCAGATGTGCCGGCTTTGCAGGGTGACCTGCTGATGCTCCGCCAGGTGATGACGCATCTGTTCTCCAACGCCTTGAAATTTTCAGTGGCCCAGGCCGTGACGCAGATCCGGCTGGACTGGCGTCTGACCGACGACGGCTTGTGCGCGGTGACGGTCACCGACAACGGCGTGGGCTTCAACCCCGATTACGCGGGCAAGTTGTTTCATGCGTTTGCGCGCCTGCACAGCCCGCGCGAGTTCGAGGGCATGGGCATGGGGCTGGCCCTGACCCGAAAAATCATTGAGCGTCACGGCGGCACGGTGTGGGCCACCGCCACGCCCAAGGCAGGCTGCAGCGTCAGTTTCACGCTGCCATTGGCTCCAAAGACCGCCTGAAGCCTGTTGCCAGCCTCCCTTGTGCATTTTCAATGCCTTTTAGGCCCCTGCCTTCGTATTCATTGCCCTGGTAGCTACTAATATTGATTGGATTGAACGGTGCGGAAGTTCACCCTGCCGATCTGCGCGCGCACTCCCTGCGCCTCATGATGCGGTCTGTTTGAACGGATTGTGGATCACCAGCCCCTTAATCAAGAGGCCGCTGTGCATGTCTTCTGACAGCAGCAGGGGCGTGCCGGACAAGAGCGCGCTGGCAACAATGTTGGCGTCATAAAAAGACAATTGGTAACGCTTGGCAACCTCAGTGGCCAATTCATGGGATGCAACCGTCAACGGCAGTACCTCGCAGGCTGCCTTGACTGCCAGCAGCAGCGCATCCACTTCTGGCCAAGGCATCTTCAGCTTGCGCAGACACACGGAAGTTACTTCGTTGAGCACCTGGACACTGATCACGGCTCCCGCCTCCAGCAGGGTTTGTGCGCGGTCCGCTTTGGTGGCGTCGGCGGATAAAAGATACAAAACGACATTGCTGTCGATAAAAGGTTTGCTCACGGCTGGTCGTTGCGCGCGTTGGCTTCCAGCCGATCAAAATGGAAATCTGCGGGCAACCTGCCGCGAAACTGGTGCAAACGCTCAAGCAACTCCTGCGCAGACGGCTTTTTAACCACCTCAAAAGACCGGGCGCCCACAAGATGCAGATCAATCTCTTCGCCTTCTTTCAGATCAAGCGCCTGCACCAACGCAGCCGGAAACCTGACCGCCAAAGAGTTGCCCCATTTTGAAACTTGCATGATCGCCCCTCATTAAATATCCAAATAATAAATGTATATCAATTTTGAGTCTTGACCGCTTTAGGGCAGTGGCACCCGAGCCCCAAATTTACTACGCTTAAGGCTGAAAAAAGCTTTGACATTGCGCACATTGGCATCACTTGTAAACAGCCGTTGCGACAGCGCCAGGTAATCCGGCATGTGCGCGGCGTGCACCACCAGACAAAAGTCGGGCCCGGGGGACACGCGGTAGCACTGCTGCACGGCGTCATCCACCACCACCCGCGCCTCAAAGGCCGCCAGCGCGCCCTCGTCCTGGCGGTCCAGGGTGATCTCCACGATGGCGCACAAGCCGTGCCCGGCAATCGTGCTGAGTTTGTCCACGCTGAGCACGGCAATCTCGCGCTCAATCAGGCCCAGCTCACGCAGCCTCTTCACGCGGCGCAAGCAGGTGGGTGGCGAGATATGCACCTGTGCTGCCAAGGCCTGGTTGCTCAGGGAGGCATCCAGCTGCAATTGCGCCAGCAGCTGAAGGTCGGTGGTATCCAGCGCTATTTGTTCCATATTTTTATGATGAATGAAATATTTCCATTAAATATATTGACCATGAAATATAAGTCCAAATTTCTTTGAAATTCAATTACATATTTCTTCTTTGTGCCCCTACGATGGCAGCACTTAATTTTTGGAGCAGTCTATGTGCGGCATTGTTGGCGCGGTTTCCAGCCGCAACATCGTCCCGGTTTTGGTGCAGGGCTTGTCCCGTCTGGAATACCGGGGTTATGACTCCTGCGGCGTTGCGGTTTATGCCAATGGCCTGCAGCGTGCCCGCAGCACCGCCCGTGTGGCGGAACTCGCCGAGCAAATCAGCGTTACCCAGCTCGAAGGCAGCACCGGCATCGCCCACACCCGCTGGGCCACCCATGGCGCGCCGGTGGTGCACAACGCGCATCCCCACTTCAGCCACGGCACGGGGGCGGACGCTGCCAGCCGGCCCGGCCGGATTGCCTTGGTACACAACGGCATCATTGAAAACCACGACGACCTGCGCGCTGCCCTGCAAGCCAAAGGCTATGTGTTTTTGAGCCAGACCGACACCGAAGTCATTGCCCACCTGGTCGACAGTCTTTACAACGGTGACCTGTTTGAAGCCGTCAAGGCTGCACTGCCCCAGTTGCACGGGGCCTACGCTATTGCCGTTTTTTGCAAGGACGAGCCGCACCGCCTGATCGGCGCGCGCGCAGGTTCGCCCCTGATTCTGGGTGTAGGTCAAGACGGGCAAGAGCACTTCTTGGCCAGTGATGCGATGGCCTTGGCGGGTGTGACGGACCAGATCGTCTACCTGGATGAAGGCGATCTGGTGGACATCCAGCTGGGCAAATACTGGTTGTTTGACAAGGCTGGCAAGCCAGTTGCGCCAGCGCAACGCCCGGTCAAGACCGTGCAGGCACACAGCGGCGCAGCTGAACTGGGCCCGTACCGCCACTACATGCAAAAAGAGATTTTTGAGCAACCCCGCGCCATTGCCGACACCCTGGAGGGCGTGGACGGCATCGTGCCGGAGCTGTTTGACGGCGCATCTGCCAGCGCCGCCCGCGTCTTTAAAGACATCGACTCGGTGCTGATCCTGGCCTGTGGCACCAGTTACTACAGTGGTTGCACGGCCAAGTATTGGCTGGAAAGCATCGCCAAAATCCCCACGCAAGTGGAGGTGGCCAGCGAATACCGCTACCGCGAATCGGTGCCCAACCCCCGTACGCTGGTTGTCACCATCACCCAGTCGGGTGAGACGGCGGACACCCTGGCTGCGCTGCGTCACGCCCACAGCCTGGGCATGACGCACACGCTGACCATTTGCAACGTGGCCACCAGCGCCATGGTGCGTGAGTGCGAGCTGGCCTACATCACCCGTGCCGGCATCGAGATTGGGGTGGCGTCCACCAAGGCGTTCACGGCCCAATTGGCCGGGCTGTTTCTGCTGACGCTGGCGCTGGCCCAGGCCAAAGGCCGCCTGAGCGAGGCTGAAGAGGCCCGCCACCTCAAAGCCATGCGCCATTTGCCCGCTGCATTGCAAGCCGTGCTGGCGCTCGAGCCCCAAGTGATCGCCTGGGCCGAAGACTTCGCCAGAAAAGACAACGCACTCTTTTTGGGCCGCGGCCTGCACTATCCGATTGCGCTGGAAGGCGCACTCAAACTCAAGGAAATCAGCTACATCCACGCCGAGGCCTATCCCGCAGGCGAGCTCAAGCACGGCCCGCTGGCCCTGGTGACCAGTGCCATGCCGGTGGTCACCGTGGCGCCCAACGACACGCTGCTGGAAAAGCTCAAAAGCAATATGCACGAGGTGCGCGCCCGGGGCGGCGTGCTCTATGTGCTGGCCGATGCGGATACCCGCATTGAGAATGGTGACGGCGTGCATGTGATCCGCATGCCCGAGCATTACGGCGAGTTGTCGCCTTTGTTGCATGTTGTGCCCCTGCAATTGCTCGCATACCATACCGCGTGTGCCAAGGGCACGGATGTCGACAAACCTCGCAATTTAGCCAAGAGCGTCACGGTGGAGTAAATACAAAGATGGCAGCTGCCTCAAGTGTTAGCAATAGCGATCAACCAGGTAGCCCCGCCCATCGGGGTGTGGCGATACACGGACATTGGCCCCATAACCCCGACACTTGCTGCCGGCAGGCCTTGCAACGGCTCGGTGCGCTGGAACTGGCTCCCCATGTGCTGGCCGAAATTACGACCGATGTCCAAGGCCCCTGCCTGCACCTCTGGCTGGACAAACAACAGGCTGAAGTGTGGGCTCCCGGCCAAGACACGCTGGGTTTGAGTGCCACGTTGCAACTCGACACCCTGCACAAGGCCGAAGACCTCATCCGCGAAATTGTGGTGGCCATGCTCATGGGGCCGGTGGCATTTGAGTTCCCCTCCCTGAATGAACTGGTGTCGGCCGTGAACATTCGCCGCAACATCGTGCAGGCGGCGCGCAAGACCACGCTGGCCTTTCACACCAGTGAGGCTGAGCGTCCCCAGCATTGCTGGACGTACGACGGGGACCACGGGTTCGTCATTCGCCCCGGCGTGCCCCTGATTGACGCGCTGACCTGTGCCACCCAGCCCGAGGTGTCGGGTGCCCTGTACTCGTTTTCTTGTTACCGCGCCTCGGAGTACGTCATCGTGCTGGGCATTGCGCAGGAGCTGGCGCATTGCAACCCGGCTTTGCTGCAAGAACTGCAGGTGCTGTGGGCCACGCGCCCCATCAAGTCCGGCGAGTTCCACGACGTGTTTTTGCGAGAGCAAGGATCCATGGAGGCACCCTTGCCGCCACGCTTTTTTGTACCGGGCGACCGCACCTGGTTTCGCAACCCGGACGAGCCGTCCTCCGATGCCTCCGGTTTTGAGGGGTCCTGGGTCATGTATCTGGGCGGAGGTCTTTTCACCAATTTCTGGAAGCGGGATCAGCCCTACACCTTGCAAGCCAAGTGCCTGGAAATCTACCATTGGCGCCACGGACTCTACCGTGACGAGCAGGGCGACGAGCGCATCAATGAAGCCGAAGTCGATGTGCGGGTGGCCGCCTCTTTACAAGACTCGTCCGAGGTGGCGCGCATCATGGCCGTGATGGAGCGCTACCGTGAGTCGCGTGGTGTCTACACCGCAGCGGGTGGCTGTATCGACACCACGCGCGAGTTTGCCCGTTGGGTGTGTCCCGGGACAGCCGATCTGGTGCTGCCCACGGTGTGACCGGGTGCATGTTGAACCGACAGGTGCACATTGATGCGCTGAAAGTCATTGCTTCGCAGTTGATTGTGCTTCACCACTTTTCGGCCTATGGTCCGTTGTCTGACGCCCTGAGCGAGGCATCGCCCCGTGTCGCAACCTGGCTCTATGAGTATGCACGCATGGCCGTGCAGGTGTTCTTGGTGCTGGGAGGCTACCTTGCCGTGCGCAGCCTGGCGCCGGAGGGATTCCTGCGGGGCGGCGCGCCCTGGGTCCGGGTGTGGCAACGCTACCGGCGTCTGGCGCTGCCTTTTGTGGTAGCCATGGCTCTGGCGGTAGCCAGCAGCCTGCTGGCGCGGCATTGGCTTGATGCCGACTTTATTCCCGACGCGCCCACCTGGAGCCAGATACTGGCGCACGCCACGCTGCTCCATGGCGTGCTGGGCATGGATTCGCTTTCAGCGGGCGCCTGGTATGTGGCCATTGATTTTCAGCTTTTTGCACTGACGACTGGGTTGCTGTGGCTGGGACGCAGCCAGGTCTGGCTCGCACGCATCGCAGTGATAGGCCTGATGTTGACTTCGCTCCTCTTTTTGAACCGCGACGCTGCCTGGGACAACTGGGCTTTGTACTTTTTTGGTGCCTACGGGCTGGGGGCGGCTGCGTTTTGGGCAGCCCGATCAGATCGCCCTGGCTGGATGCTGGGCCTGTTGGCCGGGACGGGATTGCTGGCTCTGGCCATTGATTTCCGTTGGCGTATCGCATTGGCCCTGGGCACCGCCTTGCTGCTCGGACTGCTTCAGTGGCGAGATCAAGCGGTACTGCCGCCGTACAGGGGCAGCACCTCAGGCGGTGCTTCGCGCTGGATTGGCCGCTTGGGTCAGAGTTCTTATGCTTTGTTTTTGGTGCACTTTTCGGTCTTGATGCTGGGCAATGCCGTGTTTGTGCGGTGGGGGTTGACCGGTGCAGGGTCTGCCGCTCTGGTGTTATTGACCAGCTGGTCTGTCAGCATGGTTTTGGCGTTGTGGTTTGAGCGTTGGGTGGAGCGAGGATAAAAAAAATCCAGAGAATCAGGCTATTTTCAGAAATAGGCCTAAATAACCCCCTAAATCTGCCGTTAAAGATCATACGAATGGAGGAAAGCCCCAGATTGAGTCTGTCGCCCACAAGAAATGCAATTGCCACCTATTGATCGAACCCCTAATCTGCGCCCTGTGGCTGCGGAGTTGGCGTCAATGGCACCAGCCAGAGTTATTCCTGTGGCGGCGGTGAATCCGACAGCCAACCTGACGGCGTCGCCGGAACCTACGCCCAGCGTCATCAACATGGTGGGCAAAAACAACAAGCCCGACGTGGGCGAGGGCGTGTACACCAGCGTGTCTGACCCTGGTCGGCGTGGCTCTGAAGCTGCCACGGCCGAGAGAGACTGGACAATCCAGCGGCCCAAGCCTGAAAAGGTCGAAGAACCACCGCCACCGCCGCTCTCTCAGGTCTTGATGGAGCACATCAAGTCGCTCTGGGTGGCCAGCGCCAGCGCGGTGCAGGTGCAGCAGCAGGTCAAAGACCAGCTTGAAGTCTCCCAGCCAAGTCAAAAGGCGGCGCCCAACATGGCGGCGCCAGAGTTGCTGACCTATTCGCCCAGCAAGATCAACAAGACCGAAAACATTTAGGCCGGCCCGTCGGGATCTACTCCGGCATCCCCTACCATCTGGGGCATGCACACCTCAGCACTTGTTCTTTTTTCGGGTGGACAAGACTCCACCACCTGCCTGGCCCAGGCGCTCAGCAAATACCAGCGCGTCGAGACCATCGCCTTTGACTACCGTCAGCGCCACCGTGTGGAACTGGATGCGCGGATCAAGGTGCTGTCTGAAATCCGTTGCCAGTTTCCCCAGTGGGCCCACAAGCTGGGTGAAGATCACTTGCTCGATCTGGCGGTGCTGGGTGAAGTGAGTGAAACCTCACTCACCCGGGACACGGCTTTCAAGATGGAGCAAAGTGGCTTGCCCAACACCTTTGTGCCGGGCCGCAACCTCCTGTTTTTGACCTTGGCTGCCGCAGTAGCCTATCGGCGGGACCTGCAGGTGATGGTGACCGGCGTGTGCGAAACAGACTTCTCTGGTTACCCCGATTGCCGGGACGACACCATGAAAGCCATGCAATTGGCCCTCTCCCTGGGGATGGACAAGCGTTTTTTGATCGAGACCCCCTTGATGTGGATCGACAAGGCCGACACCTGGGCGCTGGCATTCGAGCTGGGTGAGACATCGGGTCTGGCTGGCGGTGGTCAAACCCTGGTGGACCTGATCATCGAGCACACCCACACCTGTTATCTGGGCGACCGGACGCACCGGCACGCGTGGGGCTATGGTTGTGGTGAGTGCCCAGCATGTGAATTGAGGGCCCGCGGTTTTAAGCGCTATCAGTTTGTCCAAACCAGTAGCAAGGCCTCGCCAGCCTGAAGACCGGGCGAGCGCCTACGCCCGCATCAGGCCATTGAGCGAATGGTCCCAGGCGAAACCCGGAAACAGCGCATCGATCGCCGGCCTTGTCAGCCCCTGGCTGCGTTGCAGCACCTGCGCCAGCACCGCCCGAAAGTCGTGGTGTACCGGCAAATCGCGCCCTTCGTGTAATTGGCCCGGCTGCAGGCCGCTCCATTGACCGTGCCACTGCCCGCCCTGGACGGCGTTGCCCATCAGCCACATCGCGTTGCCATGTCCGTGATCGGTGCCCCGGGTGCCGTTTTCAGCGCTGGTTCGGCCAAATTCGCTGCAAACCACCACCACATCGTTGTCTTGAGAAAAGTCGCGCCGCAACTGCACCAAGGCGCTGGCCAGGTTGCCCAGATTTTGGGCCAGTGCTCCGGTGCTGGCACCCTGGTTGGCGTGAGTGTCCCAGCCGCCGGCTGACAAGAAACCCAGCCTCAGGCTGCGGTCCTGGCGCATGAGGGTGCCCAGGTGTTTGGCGTCCAGCAACAAGCCTTGCGGTGAGCCCGCGCCATTGTTGGCGGCCACCATCTCGCTTGTGCCCATCATCGCCGGGGCGGCGTCCGTGCTCAAGGCCTGCGCTGTCTGCCTGCGGCTGTCGGCACCTGCCCGAAAGGCTTTCGATAGCGTGTCCTGGCCGGCATACAGGTTCATGACCGCTTGGCGCGTGCGCTCATCACCCAGCACACCCTGGCGGGTAGCGGCCAGTCCTTTGGGAACCAGCTGAACCGATGCCGGACCGGCCAGGATCAAGGGGTTGGCCTCGCCCACGCCCACGGCGCTGGTGCGTGTGCCCGGGGCGGCAAGCCGGTTCAACCAGCCCGCGCTGGCGCGGCTCAGACCGGGCATGCCCGTCTCCCAGTGGAGTTGGGCGTCAAA